>CAZMFY010000120.1:0-7382 GCA_964565635.1 uncultured Oscillospiraceae bacterium | reverse complement strand
TCTGCCAGCGGGTCCTGCATCCGGCGGGCAATGGAAACCGCGCTGCGCTGGGTCACGTCGAAATCCGGGAATTCCTCCGCCGCCAGCTTGCTGGCGCTGTACACGGAGGCTCCCGCCTCGCTGACGATGACGTAGGCCGCGCCCGGCAGGTCCGGCAGCAGGGAGGCGATGAACTGCTCACTCTCCCGGGAGGCGGTGCCGTTCCCGATGGCAATGGCCGTGATCCCGTATTTCTTTACGAAGCCCCGAATCAGCCGGGCGGCCGCCGCCTTGCCGTTCTCGTTTCCGGGCAGGGTAAAATAGCCCACCCCCGTGTCCAGCACCTTGCCGTTTTCGTCCACCACCGCCAGCTTGCAGCCGGTGCGGAAGCCCGGATCCACCCCCAGGGTCACCTTTCCCCGGATCGGGGGCTGCATCAGCAGCTGATGCAGGTTCTGGCTGAAGACCCGGATGGCGGACACGTTGGCCCGGTCCGTCAGATCGTTGCGAATCTCCCGCTCCAGGGAGGGAAAGATCAGCCGGCTCCAGGCATCCTCGCAGGCTTCCTTCACCTGCGCCGACGCGGGGCCCGTCCCGGTCACAAAGGTTCTGCAGACCGCGGCGGAGGCCTTCTCCTCCGGCGCCTCCAGGGTCACCTTCAGAAATTCCTCCCGCTCGCCCCGGTTCACCGCCAGAATCCGGTGGGCCGCCATGGTCCGCACCGGCTCCCGGTAGTCATAATACATGCTGTAAACGCTGTCCTCGTCCTTGGCCTTCTCCGTCCGCAGCACCGCCTCCCGGGTCAGCATTTCCCGCAGCTCCTTCCGCAGCCCGGCGTGATCGCTGGCCGTCTCGGCAATGATATCCCGGGCTCCGGCCAGGGCGGCTTCCGCGTCCGGCACCTCCTTCTCCGGATCCACGAATTTCTCCGCCTCTTCCAGGGGATCCTTCCTTCCCGTCTGGGCCAGCAGCAGCCAGTTGGCCAGGGGCTCCAGCCCCCGCTCCCGGGCAATCGTCGCCCGGGTCCGCCGCTTGGGACGGTAGGGACGGTAAAGATCCTCCAGCTCGCTGAGGGTCTTCGCCCCCGCCAGCTGAGCCTTCAGCTCCTCCGTCAGCACGCCCTGGGTCTCCAGGCTTTTTTCGATTTCCTCCCGGCGCTTGTCCAGGCTGCGCAGATATTCCAGCCGTTCCGCCATCTCCCGCAGCACCTGATCATCCAGGGAGCCGGTGGCTTCCTTCCGGTATCGGGCAATAAAGGGAATGGTGTTCCCAGCGTCCAGCAGCTCTACCGCCGCCTGCACCTGCTGGGGCCGGATCGACAGCTCCGCCGCCAGGGTTTCAATATGATTCATCGGTTTCGTTTCCTCCTGTTTTTTCAGCCCGTCGCTGAAGGATAGGCGTCCCGGATTCCGATCCTTTCTTTTTCGCGGAACCCCGGGCTGTTTTCTTTCTATTTCCCGACGCAGAACTGAGCGAATACCCGGTCCAGCAGCGTTTCGTCCACCTGATCCCCCGTAATCTCTCCCAGCGCGCTCTGGGCGCTCATCAGATCCGTGGCCGCCATATCCGGCGTCATGGTTTTCACCGTTTCCAGGGCGGACTCCAGAAATGCCGCCGCCCGGTTCAGGGCATCCAGATGCCGGGGCTGGGTCACGGCCATCCGGTCCGACACCGCGGTAAACCGCAGCAGGTAATCCTTCACCGCCCGCAGGCTTTCCGGCTCCCGGGCGCTGCAGGGAATCACCGGCCGGTCCGTTTCCGGCATGTCCAGACGCCGAGGCAGATCCCGCTTATTCACCAGAATCGCCCCTTCCCCCGTCACGGTCTCCAGCAGCTCCCGGTCCTCCGCCCTCATGGGCTCGCTTCCGTCCAGCACCAGCAGCGTCACGTCCGCTTCCGCCATGGCCTTTCGGGTTCGCTCCACGCCGATGCGCTCCACCTCGTCCCCGGTTTCCCGGAGCCCCGCCGTATCGGTTAAAATCACCCGCACGCCGTTCAGCGTCATTTCCCCGGTCACCAGGTCCCGGGTGGTTCCCGCCACGGAGGTGACGATGGCCTTGTCCTCCCCCAGCAGCCCGTTCAGCAGGCTGCTCTTGCCCACATTGGGCCGGCCCGCCAGCGTAACCCGGAGCCCCTGCCGAAGCAGCCGGGAGCCCCGCTCCTCCATGCTTTCCCGCAGAAACCGGATCAGGCTTTCCAGCCGGGGAATCATCTCCGCGGCGCCTTCCTCCTCGGAGATTTCCTCCGGATAATCCACGCAGGCCGCCAACCCCGCCTGAATCTCATACAGCCGGTCCGCCGCCTCCCGGACGAAGGCGGTCACGCCGCCCCGCAGCTCTCTGACCGCCGCCTGATGAGCCTGGGCGCCCCGGGCGGCGATCAGCGACATCACCGCCTCCGCCCGGCTCAGATCGATCCGGCCGTTTAAAAAAGCTCTCCGCGTAAACTCTCCCGGTTCGGCCAGCCGGGCGCCGCGCCGGAGGCAGAGCGACAGCGCCTGCCGCAGCACATAATCTCCGCCGTGCAGCTGAAGCTCCGCCGTGTCCTCTCTCGTATAGCTCCGGGGGCTCCGCATGAGCACCGCCATGCCTTCATCCAGCACCGTATCCCCGTCCCGGAGGGTTCCGTAAACCATCCGGTGGCTTTCCCACGCATGCGCTCCGGTCCCCGCGGGAAAAAAGAGCCCGGTCAGAATTTCTTCCGCCCGGGGCCCGCTGACCCGGATAATCCCAATGCCCCCTTCTCCCGGCGGGGTGGCAATCGCCGCAATGGTATCCTGTTCCCTGCTCATCTCTTCATCCCATCTCATGCAGCCGTTTCATGGCGGCGGCGGGATCCTCCGCCCTGTACATGCCCGTGCCCATCACCGCCACGCTGAGCCCGCTGCGAATCAGCCGCGGGAGATTCTCCTCCCGAATACCTCCGTCCGCCTCAATCTCTCCCCGGTATCCCAGATCCCGCAGGGCGGCGATCTTGTCCAGCACCTTTTCATTCAGCGGCTGCCCGCCGAAGCCCGGCTCCACCGTCATGCACAGGATCAGATCGGTTTCCGGAATCAGGGACATGACCTCCGCCAGCCCGGTGCCCGGCTTCAGGGCCAGACCCGCGCCGGCGCCCTTCTCCCGGATGCGGCGAAGCAGCTCCCGCAGATTCGCCCCGATCTCCGCGTGGATGGTCAGCACGTCCGCCCCAGCCTCCAGAAAGCGGTCCAGATACCGCTCCGGCTGATCCATCATCAGATGCACGTCCAGGGGAATCCGGGTGATTTCCTTCAGTCTCCGCACCGTTTCCGGCCCAAAGGCCAGATTGGGCACAAAGTGGGCGTCCATGATATCCACATGAAGCCAGTCCGCTCCCGCGTCCATCATCCGGACCGCGTCCCGCTCCAGGTTCAGCGGATCCGCCGCCAGAATGCTCGGCGCAATCTTGATCATGTCCTTGATCCTCCCGCCTATTCGTATCGGTCCTTCCACGTTTCTCTGATTTCCCCCAGCAGCAGCCGGTACCGCTCCAGCCGCCGGGGATGAACGGCCCCCGTCCGGGCCGCTTCCGCCACGGCGCAGCCAGGCTCCCGGTCATGCACGCATTCCCGGAACCGGCATTTCCCTTCATAGGGCATAAATTCCGGATACTGCTCCCGCAGCATCTCCGGCGCCATATCCTTTTCCGGCTCCAGCAGGGAGAACCCCGCCGTGTCCATCACCCGCAGGGAATCCCGCTCGATCAGCTCCGCGTGCCGGGTGGTATTCTTTCCCCGGGCGATCTTACGGGAGATTTCCCCGGTTTCCAGCTCCAGCCCCAGCAGCACATTGAGCAGGGTGCTTTTTCCGGCGCCGCTCTGCCCCGTCAGGCAGCAGAGCGTCCCGCCCATCGCCGCCTTCAGTTCTTCCAGTCCCGTTCCGTCCCGGGCGGAAACCGGAAACACCGGAACCCCCGCGCCGGCGTACTGGGCCCGGATTTCAGCGGCCAGCGACGAATCCAGATCGCACTTGTTTACCGCCAGGATCACCTTCATTCCCTGCCGGAAGGCTCGGGCCATCTGCCTGTCCGTCAGCAGCAGATCCGCCTCCGGCACCGGCGCCACAACGATGATCAGGGTTTCCACGTTGGCGACCGGAGGCCGCAGGCACAGGCTTGTCCGGGGCAGGATTTCCTCAATCCACCCATGGGCTTCTCCTTCTCCCGGCGTGAAGGTAATCCGGTCCCCCGGCAGGGGCGTTAGATGCTGCCGGCGCAGCTTTTTCGGCGCCCGCAGCGTCCATTCATTCCCCGTATTCTCCTCCCGGACGGTATAGAAGCTGCCGATTCCCCGGAGCAGAACCCCCTTTTTGATCTCCGTCATTCATTTCCCTCAATTTCAAACCGCTGGCTCATGACGCTGTCCAGATACACCAGGCATACATAGCTCCGGCCGTCCGGAATTTCCAGGGTCACCGTCTGGGTACGGCCCATATTCGCCGCGCACACGTAGGATACATAGGTCCACTCCACGCTGGAATCCACCGCCTGCAGGGTGACCCGCACCGTCACGTCCGTATCGCTTTCCGGCACGTTCACCTCAATCTCCTCTTTGTGGATCCTGTCGGCCGCCCGATACAGGCTCAGGGTTACCGCGCTCTGGACCGTGACCCGGGCATCCGCTTCCGGATTCTGGGCCGCCACCAGGCCGTGGAGGTTCCCGTCCTCCGTGTCGGTAAAGCTCAGCTGGGTGCTGATGACCAGGCGGCTGTCCGGAATGGCCTTCTCCGCCTCTCCCAGGGTCATTCCCCGCAGGTCGGGCACCGTCGTTTCTCCGCCGCTGATGGTCAGAACCACCGGCGTATCCCGGTCCAGCGTTTCTCCCGCCGCCGGGGAGGTTTCCATCACCACGTCCAGATCATATTCGGAGGACACCGCCCGAACCACCGTGATGGCGGTGATCTCCATATTCTTCAGCTGTGTATTGGCCTCGCTGTACGCGGTGCCGATCAGATTGGGCATCTCCTGCTTCTTCGGGCCGGTAGAAACCAGAAGCTGAACCTGCTCCCTTTCCTTCTGAATCGTTTCCCCCGGGTCCGGAACCTGCCGGATCACGATGCCGGCCTCATAGTCGTTGCTGCTGGTTTCCCGCAGGATATATTCCAGGCCGGCCCGGTCCAGCCGCTCCACCGCCGCCGCCCGGTCCAGGCCCGCCACGTCCGGCACGACCACCGTGGTCACATAGCGTTCCAGCAGCGCGCCAATCCCGAAGTACAGCCCCGCGCCGATCGCCAGCGCGGCCGTCACCGCCAGAACGATTCTCCATACGCGCCACCGCTTCTCCCATCGGGCCGCGCTTTCTCTCCGGCCCGTGTCCGCGTTCAGCCTGCCGTCCTCCCGCAGATGCGGTTTCGGCATGGTAATCTCCTGAGGCATGGCGGCCTGCGGCGGGCGGTCCGCCCGATCCTCCAGGGCCGCCCGCAGGTCCGACGCCATTTCCCGGGCGCTCTGATAGCGAAGGGCGGGATTCTTCTCCATCGCCCGCATGCAGACCCGGACCACCGCCGGGGGTACTTCCGGCGCCAGGCTCTGAATGGCGGGAGGCTGGGCATGGAGATGCTGCATGGCTACCGCCACCGGGTTCTCCCCGTCAAAGGGGGGCCGCCCGGTCAGCATCTCGTAGAGCACGACCCCCGTGGAGTAGAGATCGCTGACCGCGCTGGCGCTCTCTCCCCTGGCCTGCTCCGGTGAAAAATAGTGAACAGAGCCCATGACCATGTCTCCCCGGGTCAGGGTTGCGGAATCCGCGATCCGGGCGATGCCAAAGTCTGCCACCTTGATGTGGCCGTCCGCGTGCACCAGAATATTCTGGGGCTTAATGTCCCGGTGGACGATGCCGTTCCGGTGCGCGTGCTCCAGGGCGCTGAGGATGCGAATCGCGATCTGACAGGCCAGCGGCGCGCTCAGGCGCCCCCGCTCCTGAATGACTTCCTTCAGGGTTTTCCCCTGAACGTATTCCATGACCAGATAGCGGCTGTCCCCGTCCATGCCTACGTCCAGCAGATTGACAATGTTATGGTGCGTCATCTTGCTGGCGGCTTCCGCCTCTCTCTGAAAGCGGGAAACGAATTCCGCGTCCTCGTTAAATTCAGGCCGCAGCACCTTCACCGCCACATTATGGCCCGTCCGAAGGTCCTCCGCCTTATATACGATGGCCATCCCGCCCATGCCGATCTGTTCCGTCAGTCGGTAGCGGTCAGCCAGGATTCTTTCGTTCACCGCGCCGCCTCCCCTTCCGCCGGGTTCTCGTCCCAGGCCAGCACCAGGGAGATATTATCCCTTCCGCCCCGGTCCAGGGCCAGGCGCATCATCTGATCCGCGGCCTCCTCCAGGCTCTCCTCCTTCATGAGCCGCTCCAGGTCTTCCTTCTCCACCAGCCCGTGCAGCCCGTCCGAGCAGATCAGCCAGCGGTCTCCCGCCTGCCGCTCAAAGGCCGCCAGATCCACCTGCACCGTCGGCTCCGAGCCAACAGCCCGGGTAATATAATTCCGCATGGGATGCACCGCCGCCTGCTCTTCCGTCAGCAGGCCCTTGCGCACCATATCCGCCACTATGGAGTGATCCCGGCTTACCTGCCGCAGAACCCCTTCCCGCAGAAGATAGATCCGGCTGTCTCCCACATGCGCCATCAGGATCCGTTCCCCCGCCGGCCACAGAAGGCTCAGCGTGGTTCCCATGCCCTGGAGATCATCGTTTCCTTCCTGCTGGTTCCACAGGGCAAGGTTCACCGCCTTGACGGCTTCCTCCAGGGTTGTCTGCGCCGGTTCCTTTCCCTCCAGCGCCTGAATCATCCCGTCCCGGGCCCCGGCGGAGGCGGTCTCTCCTCCCTTGTGGCCTCCCATGCCGTCCGCGATGCCCATCAGCCCGGCACCCAGGATCACCGCGTCCTGGTTCTCGCGGCGCACCAGCCCCACGTCCGTCCGGCTGGTCACCCGCAGGCCGTTTCCCCGGCTGGCCGGCGGGGCAGCGACCGGCTCCGGCCGCTTTTCCGCCGCCGGTTCCTGCTTCTCCAGTCCCTGCATCCGCCTGGCAATCCGATTGCTGATCTTAAACTTGCGCATATTGTCTCCTCTTTGCTGCATTTCCGGCGTTTCTCCGGATTAAGCCTGCAGCACCGCTCTTCTGAGCTGCCCGCAGGCGCCTTCAATATCGTCCCCCATCTCCCGTCGGCGGGTGGCGGAAATATGTTCCTCCTCCAGCACCTTCAGAAAGCGGCTCACGGTCTGTTCGGTCACGCCCTTCAGCGTCCGCTCCTTCACCGGGTTCAGGGGAATCAGGTTCACATGGCACTGCATTCCTCTCAGCCTGACCGCCAGCTCCCTGGCGTTTTCCTCGCTGCTGTTCACGCCTTCCGAGAGGGCGTACTCAAAGATCACCCGCCGGCC
>CAZMFY010000119.1:0-7389 GCA_964565635.1 uncultured Oscillospiraceae bacterium | reverse complement strand
TTATCTGGACGGCATCACAAGACAGTTTCCGGAAATCTCTGCCTCCTATTTTTCCCAGTATGAACTGCCGATCCTGAAACTGTACGCCTTTAACCTGCTCATGGAAGTTCCGTCCTCCTCCCCCAACTATCTGCTTTCCCGCCGTCTGATCAAGGCGCTGAACTACCTGCCGGACGTGTACGAGGAAGTGCTGAACGAAATTCCGCCGCTTTCCCTGCTGCGTGAATTCATCGGCGGCTGCACGATGGAAGAAGTCTGATCATTCATCATTGAATCTGGAGGTATCACATGAAAATGTTCCTATCGCTGGTCCTTGCGCTTGTCATCTGTATCCTGCCGTTGTCCGTGTTTGCGGAAGAAGCCGGAACCGTATCGGAAGATTACGATCCCATGTGGCAGCTGGCCGAACCTTACGGATTTAAGTTCGGCGGTGCTTTCAGCTATGACGATATGAGAAACCAGGTCTTCATGGACTTCCTGGCCCGGCATTTCAATTCCGTCACCTGCTGCAACGAGACCAAGGCCTATTCCCTGCTGGACGAAGGCGCTTCGAAATCCGCCAAGGACGGCATGCCCTGTATGAGCTACTCCCGGGCGGACGCCATGCTGACCTGGGCGCAGCAGAACGGCATCCGGGTCCGCGGGCACGTGCTGGTGTGGGACGCCTATATGACCCAGTGGTTCTTCCATGAAGACTATAATATGGCCAAACCCATCGCAGACAAGGAAACGATGCGGGCCCGCCTTGCCTGCTATATTGAGCGGGTCATCAACCATTTCGAAAAGAAATTCCCCGGCGTGATCTACTGCTGGGATGTGGTCAACGAGGCCATCGGTGACAACGGCGGCGAATACAGCGTAACGGATCTGCGCCATCTGCGCACGAAGCGCAACGGCGATAAGAACTGCTTCCTGGAATACGTCGGGGACGACTACGTCGAGTACGCTTTCCTCTGCGCGCGGAATGCCATAGACAAACTCGGCGCGGATATCAAACTGTACTATAATGACTATAACCTGTTCTTCCCGGCCAAGCGCAAGGCCGCCTGCGCACTGGTAAAAAGCATCCAGTCCTACGCGAAGGATGAAGAAGGCAATCCCCGCTCCCTGATCGACGGCGTCGGTATGCAGGGCTATATGGGCGGCTACGGCGAGCAGAACGGCTGCCTGGATCCCACCATCATCACGAATGTGAAAGAATCCATCGAAACTTATGCGGCCCTGGGCATGGAAGTGCAGTTGACGGAAATGGCCGTCCGTAACTTCGACAAATCCAAAGCTGCGGAACACGACGCTTTCTATTCAAAGCTGTTCAGTGATGTGTTCATGCAGGCCAACACCGAAGAGAACGCGCCGCTGACCGCGGTTTGCATCTGGGGCCTGGTAGACGCGCCCGCCGGTATGAAAGGCAACTATGTCTATAATCTGAACAGCCCCTACGGCTGTCTCCTGACCACAAACTACAAGATCAAAACCTGCTTCGACGCAGTGTATCACACCCTCAAGGGCGAATAAGCGTTTGGAATGATGAAAAAACGGGATCAGGCTTCCACAAGCCTGATCCTTTTGATTTCTTCCTCTTCCGGCGTCATATATGCCGTCTTCTGATGCGTGTAGATCACCTTCCCGGGCGCTGCCCCAGAAGGTTTTTTCACATACTTTCTCAGCGTATAGTCGATCGGTACCATGGAACTCCGCTGTCCCTTGCTGAACCAGGCCGCCAGCAGCGCCGCCTGTTTCATCGTAGTCTGGGGAATCTCCCCTTCCGCGCAGATGATCACGTGGCTGCCCGGCATATCTTTGGCGTGCAGCCACATCTCTTCCGGCTTGGCTCCCAGGGTAATGCGGTCATTCTGTGAGGCGTTCTTTCCCACCAGGATCTCAATCCCGTCGCCGGACTGATACCGGTACGGCTTGCTCTGGGGCAGCTGCCGCTGCTGTTTCCGGCTGGTGGTCTTTTTCATGTAGCCGGTGCGCACCAGTTCCTGACGGATTTCCTCCAGTTCGCTTTCTCCGACGCATTTGTCCACATCCAGCAGCATCGTCTCCAGATAGTCGATCTCCGCCAGCGTCTTATCCCGCTGCTGCGCCGCGATCTCCCGCGCGGAGCGTGCCTTCTGGTATTTTTTGAAATACTTCTGGGCGTTCTGTCCAGGCGTCAGCTTGATATCCAGCGGCACGGTGATCGTTCCGCCGTCCGGATCGTTCCAGTCCGTCAGCGTTGCTTCCGTCATGCCTTTCTTCAGCTGATACAGGTTGGCGTTGATCGCCTCGCCCATTCGGCGGAACTCCTCCATCCGTTCGGCGGAAGAAAGCTCCTCCATCTGGATCGCCAGCTTCCGCTGGCAGCGGTCCAGCTGGCCTTTCAGCATTTTGATCATGGAGGCGCTCCGCTGGTTCAGCCGTTCCCGGATGTCCCGCGTTCCGTAATAGATTTCCAGCGCTTCGCTGAGCGTTTTGCAGGGTCGCTGCATATCCGTCCGCCTGGACAGATACAGGAAAGGAAATACGTCCTCCGCCTCGCCGTCCTCACTGAAGAGCACCCGGGCGTCCGCCATTTCCGGCAGCCTGTGCAGCAGGTCCGCGACGCGCATGCAGGAGTCTTTCAGGTCTTCCGGCCATTCCCTGCCCTGCAGTACGCGGTGCGCCAGCTCTTCCGCCGACGCGCGGCTCAGGCCCGTAATATGATCTCCCAGCGCCCTGGTGAACCGTTCCGCCGGCAGCTCGTTCAGTCTGTCATACAGATTCTCCCCTGTCAGCGTCCCCGGGTCCAGTTTGTCCTGCGCGGGCGGCGGCAGATAGGTCATCCCGGGCTGGATCTGGCGCACCCGGCTCATTTCCGGGTTCACGTGCCTGGTCGCTTCCAGGATACGGTCCTGCTCGTCCAGCAGCAGCAGATTGGAATGGCGGCCCATAATCTCCAGCACCAGGCGGCGGAGTACATGGTCTCCCAGCTCGTTGACCGCGTCCATGTCCACATGAACGACGCGATCCCCGCCGACCTGGCTGATCTTCGTGACCCGGGCGCCGGTCAGCTGCTTGCGCATCAGCATGCAAAGTGCCGGCGGTTCCAGCGGGTTGGAATAGGTTCCCATGGTCAGATGGCACCGGGCGTTGTTCGGCGAGGCGCACAGGAGCAGTCGGTGATTCGCGCCTCCCGCGCGGATCACCAGCACCACCGTATCCCGCTCCGGTTGGGTGATCTTATCGATCCGCCCGCCTGTGAGCGTCTCATTCAGTTCCCTGGCGGCGAATCCCACCGTCAGCCCGTCCATCGGCATGAATCTTTACCTCATTTTTCCGTGAAGAATCGGTGAAAGCGGTTTGTAGATCAGCGCTGTCACAATGCTGAGGACAACGCCTTTCAGCAGGTTAAAAGGTCCGGTCACCAGCAGCAGCAGTTTCCATTCGCTGTCCACGCCGGCAACACCCGCGGCCTTGATAATCCCGTCCATATCCATATGGAAAGCGCCCATATAAAACGGCAGCATGACCCACTTGTTCATCAGCACGCCGACGATCACCATGCAGACCGTGCCGATCGCCATCCCGATGATCGCGTTTTTCCGGTTCTTGTTCCGGTGATAGATGACCGAAGCCGGAATAACCAGCGCGGCGCCCATCACAAAGTCCGCCAGCTCGCCGACACCGGCGCTGGAGGAATGCAGCAGGCCGATGGCGCTCTTGAGCGCCAGGATGATCACGCCCGGCACCGGGCCCATGGAGAAAGCGCCCAGCAGCACCGGGATGTTGGACAGGTCCAGTTTGTAAAACGCGATGATCGGAATCTCGATCAGGAACAGGATGGATGCCGCCGCTGCCAGAATGGCAATACGGGTCATCGTAGCTACAGAAAGCCGGGGTTTGGTTGTGCTTGTCATCGTTCAAAGTCCTCCTTATAATGCGCGCGCCTCCTTAAAGCAACTTCATTTGCTTCAAGGAGGCGGAGAGCTTTTCGCGCAAAAGCACGTTATTTCTCTGTTCCGTTCTTCTCTCATCCAGACTGTACTGTCGGCTCCGGAATCAAACCGGATCGGCTGAGCAATGCTCAGTTCGCGGGCTTTACCGCCGGTAGGGAATTTCACCCGTCCCCGAAGAAGCTTTAAGCGGTACGCAATGTACGAACATATTATAGGGGTTCCTCCCCGGTCCGTCAATCCCGATTCTTTATCCTTTTACAGCGCCGGCCGCAACGCCCTTGATAATGTATTTCTGGCAGGCCAGGTAGAAGATAATGACCGGGATGATACTCATCAGGATCAGCGCCATCGTCGCGCCCAGGTCGACCGTTCCGTAGCTTCCTTTCAGATACTGGATATGAATCGGGATCGTCCGGTATTCATTGATATCCAGCACCAGGTACGGCAGCAGGTAGTCGTTCCAGATCCACATGATCTCCAGGATCCCGACCGAGATCAGGGTGGGTTTGAGCATCGGAAACACCACGGAGAAGAACATTCTCACCGTGTTGCAGCCGTCGATGGAGGCCGCCTCCTCAATTTCCAGCGGAATGGATTTCACAAAGCCCGTGAACATGAAGATCGCCAGTCCCGCTCCGAATCCCAGGTAGACCACCGTGATTGTCCAGGGCGTGTTCAGTTTCAGTGTATCTGCTGTCCGGGAAAGCGAATACATAACCATCTGGAAAGGAACCACCATGGAGAATACGCACAGATAGTAAATGATCTTGCAGACCAGGGAATTGACGCGGGCAATATACCATGCCGCCATGGAGGTAAACAGCAGGATCATCCCCGTGGAAAGGACTGTGATCACCGTGCTGTACCATGCACTGTTCCAGAACGGGTAATTTCCGAAGGTCACGCCCTTGGTAAAGTTCTGTACGCCCGCCCACATTTCTCCCGTGGGCAGCGCAAACGTATCGGTCTTGACGAAGGTGTTCAGCTTAAAGGAGTTCATGGCCACCATGAGCACCGGCAGTACAAAAATGATGCAGATAACCGTAAACACGGCGGTCAGGATTGTTTGCCTGCGCCTTTCATAGGCCAGTCCGTGCGTTTTTTCCATTACTGCTGCACCTCCCTCTTCCGGGTCACCCACAGCTGGATCAGTCCCAGGCCGGCTACCAGGATAAAGAACAGCACCGCCTTGGCCTGCGCCACGCCCTGGGAAGAAGAGCCGGAGCTGTAGAAGGTGTTGTAGATGTTCAGCGCCAGCATTTCCGTCGTTTTAACCGAAGTGCCGTCCGGCTGAATGATAAACGGCTGCCCGCCTGTCAGCGCCAGGTTCTGGTCAAAGAGCTTGAAGCCGTTGGTCAGCGTCAGGAATGTGCAGATCGTGATCGAAGGCATCACATTCGGGATCGTGACCCGGAACAGGGTCTGCCGTCTGTTTGCCCCGTCGATCTTCGCTGCTTCCAGCATATCCTCCGGCACCGCCTGCAGTCCGGCAATATAGATGATCATCATATAACCGATCTGCTGCCAGCACATCAGGATGATCAGGCCCCAGTAGCCGGCCGTGGAATTCAATGCCAGAAGAGGCTTACCGGCCAGAGAAAGAATGCAATTGATCAGAATCTGCCAGATATATCCCAGAACAATACCGCCAATCAGATTAGGCATGAAGAATATGGTCCGAAATACATTGGTCCCTTTAAGCTTGCGGGTCAGGAGCAGGGCCAGGCCCAGACCGCCCGCATTGATAAGAATAATCGATACTACGGCAAAACTGGCGGTAAAACCGAATGAATGCCGGAAAGATGGCTCTGTAATGAAATACAGATATTTGCCTGTGCCAACCCAGGATGCGTTATCCTCAGTAATAAACTTACAGAAGGAAAGGTAGAGTCCCTGTACGAAAGGAACCACGAATCCGATGATAAAAGCAGCCAGAGTCGGAAGGACAAATATAGGAGAATACTTTTTTAGTGCTTTATCCATAACCCCTCCATTTATTCTCTAAAAAGAGGGCGGCAGAAGCCACTGCCGCCCTCCTCTCTTCAATCTTTTTTTAATTAACAAAAATGATTCGCGCCCTGTTACTGCTGGTTGGTCAGCTCATACTCTGTCTTCCATCCGTCGACAAATGCACTAACCACTTCCTTCCAGTTCGCATCGCTCTGGTCTGCAGCATAGGCTGTCAGCGCTGTTCCTACACCATTCTTCCATTCTTCAGAAGGCATGGTGCTGAAGTTCCAGGATACGGGAGTCTTTCCATCCGCTGTATACTGGGCATCCTGCTGAACAAATACATTGGGAGATTCCTTGGCACTCTTGAAGGGAATCGTAAAGCCCATCTCATCAGACATGGCTGCGGTTCCCTTATCGGATGTTACACACCAGTTGATAAAGTCCAGAGTTGCTTTCTGGTCATCGGCAGAAGCCTGGCTGTTAACGCACCAGAAGTTCTCGGTACCTGTGCAAAGTCCCTGATTGGCTTCATCGCCTGCGCCCACATAGATGGGGATCATAACCAGGTCTTCATCTTTGAACTTGCCATCTCCTACCAGGTTGCCGTATTCCCAGGATCCGTTCTGGAAGAAAACAGCTTCTCCATCAAGGAATTCCGCCTCAGAATCATCCGCTGTCTTATTGGCCAGTTCTTTAGGATCACAGGTACTGTTGTTGATATAGAGGTCATAGATATTCTTGTAGTTGTCCAGATAGGTTCCTTCTATAGCATCGGTAGTATCGATGCCCTTGTCCTGGTATTCAAAATAGATCGGCATATTAGCCAGGTGGGTTTTGAATCTCCAGTCAGAAGAACTGTCCATACCTGCGGATGTAAAAGCAGCAAATCCCAGCTCATCTTTTCTTGCCGTGATATCTTCTGCAACCTTCTTCAGATCAGCGAAAGAAGCAATATCCTCCGGCTTGTATCCGGCCTTCGCAAGGAGAGTCTTATTGGTAATGATTCCGTAGGACTCGATAACATAGGCAATACCATCCACAGCTTCCCCATCTTTCAATGCATAAGCATCGCTGGTCAGCTGTCCGTAGATGTCGGAATCCTTCAGATCCAAACAATAGTCCTTCCAGTTGGCAAGGCCGACCGGTCCGTTCACCTGGAACAATGTCGGTGCACTGCTCTTGGCCATCTCACTGGTCAGTGTGGTCTCATACTCTCCCGAGGCCGCTGTTACGACTTCTACCTTCACTCCGGTTTCCTCTGTGTACTCTTTGGCAAGCTTCTGCCAGGCTTCATCCTGCTCCGGCTTGAAGTTCAGATAATATACCGATCCTGAACCGGATGTCCCTGCGTCGGATGATTCTCCGGAGGCTCCTCCTCCGCATCCTGCAAGTACGGAAGCCGCCATAACTCCTGCTAAAGCTAATGCCAACCATTTTCTTCTCATATGCTCCTCCTCATAAAACATAAAAGACTCTTTCTGCAAATGAACCGGAAAAGTCAGACCGATCTCTTCGG
>CAZMFY010000118.1:0-7452 GCA_964565635.1 uncultured Oscillospiraceae bacterium | reverse complement strand
TCTGCCTTGACCCTGCTACAGGGTAAATGTGTAACCTATGTTTGACAAACCAACAGGAACATCAGCCTGAAATGCGGCGGTCATGTTGTTCGGACAGGCTTTTTATGATATCATATCCGTAGTATTCAATGACAGCTAAAGCGTGTATATCACTCCAGGAAATGGAAAGATGATTTCCCGGCGCAGGAAATCCGGCGTGCGAGGCGGGATGTGTTCTGACCCGACGGAAAGGAGTCTGACCTCATGAGGACGATACGGAGAAGGGCTGCGGCGCTGCTGGCTCTCTGCCTGCTGTGCCTGCCGCCGGCCGGTTCGGCGGCGACGCTGAAGAGGGGAAGCAGGGGGGATGCGGTTCGGGAGGCGCAGACCTGGCTGATCGATCTTGGGTACCTGAAGGACATGGCGGACGGTGCCTTTGGCAGGAAGACCGAGGCTGCAGTCAAGGCTTTCCAGAAAACCATCGGCGCGAAGCAGACCGGCAGGCTCACGGAGGAACAGCAGACCCGGCTGCTGGTGCTTTGGGGCGATGTCACCGGCGCTATGGAGGGGGACGGCCCGGGGGACGAGGAACTTGCGGAGATCTATCCTGCCGGCTGCTGCCGGAACGGGGATGATCCGGGCCAGGCGGACTACTGCTGGCGCCATCTGGAGGCCGGGCGCCTGACGCAGATCCTGATGATGCCGGGCCTGCCGGATGCCGCGGTGACCAGGGCGGCCGGCCGGGCGACAGAGCTGTGGACGGAGGCGGTATATGCCCTGTTCGACGAATGGGAGGAGACCCACCCGGTCGTGGCGAAGGAGCAGCGGGAGATTTTTGAGGAGGCCCTGGCGGAAGTGGAGCCCGATCTGAACGACGCATACGGCCCCGGCAGCCCGGAGGCCCTGCGGGAGCTGGCCTTCTGGCTGGAGGGTGTCTGTGTGGACCGATGCTTCGATCTCCACACCGCCGAGGGCAATTCGGGTTGACGGGCTTCGGCAGCAGGAGCGAAATAAATACAGGGAAGAATGCTTTGATATAGATACAGCGCAGCCCCCGTCGGGAATGAACCGGCGGGGGCTGCGCTGCGATTGTTATTTCCTGATTCTGTGCTGATATTCGTAAATATGACTCTTATTTTTCCGGCTTGAGGATCATCCGGGTTTTCAGATTGTCGCCATGGATCAGAATGCCCATCTTGTCCAGCTTTTCCATCAGCTTGAGGCGGATTTCCGCCGCCTCCATCAGGTCCTTGCAGGCCCGGGACAGCTCGGCGGTATAAGTGATTTCACCCTGCGCGGAAGGAACGGGCCAGACCTCAATGCGGACGCGCTGCTTGCCCAGGGCGCCTTCATACCGCAGGAACCGGACGGGGCCGACCACCTGGATATCCTTGAAGGTGTCATTTTCCGTGCTGTCGGGATCCTGGCCCTTCACCTCTTCAGGCAGATTCTGCACGGCCATCCGCACCGCCTGGACATGATTCAGCTCTTTGAGATCCGGCGTCTTCTCCGTTTTGACTTCCGCGTTGGCGGAAAAGCTCAGGGTCATTTTTGAATATCCCCAGTCGATTTCGGCCGGATAGGGGCTTTTCTTCAGGGAAAGCCCGTCCGCCCGGGCGACGGCCAGCGCGGAATCCACATCGCAGTTCAGAACCGGATAGCGCATCTTGTAGGTGATGGTATATCTGGGCTTTCCTTCCTTCACGCGGATCCGGCTGATCCAGCCGGCCTTCAGATAGTCCCGCGTCGGGGTATCCAGATAGATGACCTCGATGCGCCGGGGCTCCTCCTCCATCTGAAAGGCCTTCCGCATGCTCTTTTTCAGCAGATGGTCCTCCCCCAGCACCTTGCTGCTGTCCAGCAGCAGCTTGATTTCGCAGGCCAGGTTCTTTCTTTTGAGCCAGTGCTTGATTTCCTTCATCAGGTTCATTTGTTTTTGTTTTTCTCCTTATCCCCGTACGAGGGGGGTGATGGTATCAGCCCTTCACCGCGCCAATCATGACGCCGCTGACAAAATAGCGCTGCACGAAGGGATAGAGGATCATCATGGGGATCACGGACACCATGATCGTGGCATACTTGATCAGCGGCCGGTAAATCATTACATCCTGCCCGTCGGCGTCCGCAACGATACTGTTTTCGGAGGAAAGCAGCACAATTTCGCGCAGAACAAGCTGAAGGGGGTATTTCGGCCTTGCCTTGGGCAGATAGATGGCAGCGTTGAACCATTCGTTCCAGTGCATCACACCGTAGAACAGCACGATGACCATGATGATGGCTTTGCTGACCGGCAGAACAATCTGCAGGAGAATGCGGAAGTGCCCGGCGCCGTCGATACGGGCGGCTTCAAGCATCTCCTCCGGTATTTCCGCGAAGGATGTCCGCATGATGATAATGTTATAGGCGCTTGCCGCGCTTGGAAGAATAACCGCCCAGATGGTGTTCAGCATACCCAGGTTGCGCACCACCATGAAGGTGGGAACCAGGCCTCCGTTGAACATCATGGTGAACAGAACAAGGATGGAAAAAAGCGGTCCCCAGTACAGATGCTTACGGCTCATCACATACGCAGCCAGGATATTCAGCACCAGACCGATGCCGGTGGATACGGTTACGTACAGGATGGTATATCCGTAGGAACGAATGATGGAGGAATTGCTGAATACCAGCCTGTATCCGCCCAGCGTCATGTTACCCAGGGGACTGAGGATCAGGCCGGAATAGGCGCTGACTTTCAGCGGATCACTGATGGAGCCCATCAGCACATGCCAGATCGGCAGGACAAAAATTGCGCTCAGAAGCAGCAGACCAATAGTATTGAATACGGCGAATATCTTTTCGCCCCTTGTCCTTTTCAGCATATTGTCCGCCCTCCCTTACCACAGGCTGGTATCGCTGATCCGGCGGCTGATCTGGTTCGCCAGGAACAGCACCAGCAGGTTTACCAGCGAATTGAACAGGTTAATGGCCGTGGAATAGGAATAATCCGCATCTTCCAGACCCACACGATAGACATAGCTGGCAATGACGTCCCCCGTTTCATACGTGGCGGGAGAATACATCAGAATAATCTTTTCATAACCCACGCCCATAATCTGGCCCAGCCGCAGGATCAGCAGGACCACAATGGTCGTGGCAATTCCGGGGAGCGTGACGTGGAGGGTCTGCTGCCACCGGTTCGCGCCGTCGATGGTCGCCGCCTCGTACAGCTGCGGGTCGATGGCGGCCAGGGCGCTGATGAAAATGATACTGTTGTATCCCAGATGCTGCCAGAGATTGGACCCGATATACAGCGTACGGAACCAACGGGGAGAGGATATCAGCGCCCCGCCGGACCAGCCGACCTTTTCCGCCAGTTTGGTCAGTACGCCCTCCGACTTGCAGAAGTCAAACAGAATCGCCACCACGACCACGATGGAGATGAAATAGGGCATGTAGGAGATTGTCTGCGTCAGCCGTTTGAATTTTGTGTTGCGCACTTCATTCAGGCACAGGGCGAACACAATGGGCAGCGGGAAGGAGAAAAGCAGCCCGTAAAAACTGATGAGCAGCGTATTGCGGATCAGGCGCCAGGCATAGGGAGAATTGAAGAAACGGGCAAAATTGTCCAGTCCGATAAATTTGCTGCCCCAGATGCCCTTCTTGATCTGGAATTTCTGGAACGCCATCACGATGCCCGTCATGGGAACATAGTTGAAGATAATGAAATATGCCAGCACCGGAAGTGCCATCAGATACACCGGCCAGTTATTGCGAAAGTCCCGGGCTACGATTGCTCCCCAGCTCATCCTTCCGATGGCGGGCTGCACTGCCGGGATCTCCTTCTTTTTTGCCAAGAGGATCACTCTCCCTCACTTGATAAAGGGAGCGGGTGATGGACCCGCTCCCGGACAGGAAACTGAAGATGAGCCAGAGAATCAGCGGGCGAAATAGCGATCCAGGGCGGCCTGCTGCAGCTCGATGCAGCGTTCGATGCCCATGCTCTTCAGGGTCTCCCTGTAGCTGTCATATTCATCCAGGCTCATCTGGCCCATGATGAACTTGACGTTGCATTCCTGCACATAGGTTTCAATGTCCTTATACAGGCTGGAATACTCGGTGCCTTCGTCCACGGTTTTAGTCAGGTTGGTGGGGATGAAGTTCTTGGCTTCGTAGGTGGTCCAGATTTTATGCGCGACAGAGCGCTCGGCGGGCATCTGCTCGATTTGGGCGGCTTCCACACGGATGGGCGGATTCTTGGACCAGTACTTCACCAGCACGGTGGCGGAGTTCATTCCGTCGGGATTGCTGTAGCGGAAGTCATAATTGCCGATGCGGTGTCCGTCCTCCGCCTTGTACCATACGCGGCCTTCCTCGGATTCGATGCCGTAGTTCGCATTCCAGAAGTTATCGGCGGCATAGAAGGTATCCAGCCAGCGGACCGCCAGCTCGGCATGCTCGCTCTCGGCGCTTACGGAATGGCAGTAGCCGGTCATGGAATGATAATTGTTGGTGGCTACGCGGAAAGCCGGATCGGGATCATCCGCGTTCTTCTTCGGCTGTGGGGCGGCGACGGCCCAGAATTCGGGGTTGCTGGCTCCGCGACTCACATAGGCGTCGGTCATGCGGGTGCCCCAGTCGATCAGCGCGCCGATCTTGTCGTTCAGGATCATGTCGTTGTCGGCAGCCACACCTGTGGACTGGCGGGTGGAGAAGTCAGGATCCAGCAAGCCCTTGTCATACCAGTCATGCATCATGGTCAGGTATTCCTTATAGGCATCCTGCATGGGGCCGTACTTGATCTTGCCGTCCTCCATGTACCAGTAGGGCGCGATGCCGTATCCGGCCATGAACTCGCCGTAGTCGATGCCGTACTTGCTGGTGTAGAAAGGAGCCGCAATGCCCAGCTGCTCCTTGAAGGCGGTCAGCACGTCTTCCCACTCGGCGTAGGTGGTGGGCACTTCCTTGCCTACCTTATCCAGGAAGTCCTTGCGGATGGAGATGCCCTGGTCGGCATATCCGCCTTCCATGTTAAGCCAGAAGCCCCACATGCCGTACATCTTGCCGGTGTCGGTGTAGCAGTCCTTCTTGCCGAATTCCAGGTTGTTCATCCAGCTGACATAGTTGGGGCACCAGTCCAGATGCTGGGCGATATCCAGGAAATATCCGTCCTCGATGGCGGCGTCCATGCCGTCGCGGTAGCACTGGTTCGCGGGCTGGGCCACCACGATGTCGGGAAAATCATCCTGCGCGAACAGCAGGTTGAAGTTTTCGGTCTCGCTGCCGGAGGGAGGAACCATGAAGTCGATATGGACGTTGGTCTTTTCCTCCAGCCATTGCCAGAATTCACCGTCATTGAAGTCGGCGAGCTCGCCCATGGAACCCGCGTTGGGATACCACATGGTGAGGGTGACTTTTTCCGGAGTCAGGGGATAGGTCTGCTGATCGACCGCGCCGAAGGCGATTTCATCCGCCAGGGAGACTGCGGTCACGGAGAACGCCATGATCAGCGCCAGGACCAGGGAGAGCAGCTTGCGGTGTTTCATGTTGGTTTCCTCCATTTCTCTTCAGTAAGTGGAATTGTAAAATATATCCTATCATGCGCGTATGCATGACCGGTACGGGAGGAAAGGAAACAGCAAAAACGGCGGAATACGGAATAATTTGATTGATCTCTGAACTTGGCTCTCATTATAGCCATGAGCCGGAGGCTTGTCAATCTTTCCGGCAGGAAAAATGTGAAATTATGGGCTCTTTTCCGCCATTCTTGACAACCGGCGCCGGGACGCTTACAATGATGACAAGAGCCAAAGCAGACAAAACCGATGTAAGAAAGATCCGGATCCGGAGGAGGGGGAGAAACGCATGTCAGTACTGCGCAAGGATTTTCTGTGGGGCGGCGCCACGGCGGCCAATCAGTTTGAGGGAGCCTGGGACGCGGACGGGAAGGGGCCGTCCGTAGCCGATATGTGCACCAACGGTTCCCATACGGTCAACGGTTTGCTGTCAGGGGCAGATACGCGTGCGACAGCTTCTTCAAGGGCGGGAACAGGCTCGTCAAGAGACGTCGAATCAAGCGGGTCGTGCCCGCCGACGAGTTCTTGGAGCGCCGCCGCGTCAGCCACCGTGCGCGTGACAGGGCCAATCTGGTCGAGCGAAGAAGCCATAGCAACCAAGCCATAGCGCGAGACAGCGCCATAGGTGGGCTTCGCGCCGACCGTGCCCGTCACTGAGGCAGGCTGACGGATTGAGCCGCCCGTGTCAGAGCCGAGGGCAAGCGGAGCCATAAAAGCACCGACTGCTGCCGCGCTGCCACCGCCCGAGCCACCGGGGATACGCTCGAGATCCCACGGGTTGCCCGTGCGCGCATACGCCGAGTGCTCAGTCGATGAGCCCATAGCAAATTCGTCCATATTCGTCTTACCAAGAATCGGCAAGCCAGCCTCTTTCAGCTTCACAACAACCGTCGCGTCATAAGGAGGCAGCCAGCCCTCAAGAATCTTCGAGGCGCAGGTCGTGGGCTTGCCGCGCGTAACCATATTGTCCTTGACAGCAATCGGCACGCCAGCCAAACGGTGGAGCTTCTCGCCTGCCGCCCGCTTCGCATCAACCTCGCGCGCTGTTTCTAGCGCGCCCTCAGCGTCAACATACAGAAAAGCTTTCACTTTGCCATCGACGGCTTCGATACGGTCAAGGCATGCCTGAGTGAGTTCGACGGACGTAATCTCACCGGAAGCGAGCATATCCGCCAGTTCAAGTGCGGACTTTTTCAGCAATTCATTCATACTCATGCGGCTTACTCCTCCCCCAAAATCTGCGGCACAAGGAACTTACCGTCCTCGGCTGCGGGAGCAGCGGCAAGGAGCTCATCGCGGTCAAGGCCTTCGATAACGACGTCCTCACGCATGACATTCGTGAGCGGAATGGGGTGGCTGGTGGCTGGCACGTCAGGGCGTGCAACCTCGTTCACCGTGGCAACGGCAGAGGCGATAACGTCAAGCTCACCTGCCAAACGCTCAATTTCTTCATCGGTTAATGCGATACGCGCAAGCGCCGCCACGCGGGCAACCTCTTCTCTTGATATAGACGACATAGCTCCAATCCTACTTTTGCTACTGAAATACTGAAAGCCACAGAGCCTATGACCCTCAACATAAAATATCTGCCCCATCATTATTTTCCTCTCATCCTCATCGCGAGCACCCCACCCCCGTCATTGCGAGCGAGCCTGAAAGGCGAGCGCGGCAATCATGGACGCTGCAATGCCTATCGAGAAAGACTTTAACGGTGGTCAACCATTCCCTGGAACAGAACGACTAAGTGTAGGACGACCACGCGCCTAGGGTGAGAATACAAAAAGTGGCTGGCTCAAATCGGGTCAACCACTTTCATTGTTATGCAGCTAATTTTCTGGAGCTGGAGCGACGTTAAACGTGCCACCTAGTAGCTCAACAAAATTTGTGATTGTTTGGAATGAGGGGTTGCCGTTCTTGC
>CAZMFY010000117.1:0-7560 GCA_964565635.1 uncultured Oscillospiraceae bacterium | reverse complement strand
GGATAAACATTGGGGTTGAATTGCGTATCTTTAACCCATTCGTTATAGCTCATATCCGGCACAAAGTATTTAGCGGGAGACCTGGCGCCCCACGGTGCGGCCGCCCCGGATGGGGGGTAACCTGCGGATGGGGGTTTTTGCCACCCGCTCCCCCTACCGGCCCAACGGGCTGGGGCTCAGCAGCGTGCGGCTGATCGGGACGGAGAAGACCCCGGACCGGGGGACGGTGCTGCTGGTCAGCGGGGCGGACCTGATGAACGGGACGCCCATCTATGATATCAAGCCCTATCTGGCCTTCTCGGACAGCCATCCGGAGGCGGCGGGGGGCTTCACCGGGCAGTTTGAGAAGCGCAGAGCCGCGGCGGAGATTCCGCCGGAGGAGGCGGAAAAGCTGCCGCCGGAGACGCTTTCGGCCTTGCGGCGGGTGCTGGAGGAGGATCCCCGGCCTGCCTATCAGGAGGATGCCTCCCGGGAATACGCCTTCGAGTTTGCCGGACGGAGGATCCGCTTCCGGGCGGAGGCGGGGGTGATCCGGGTGACGGAAATCGGGGATGTAACTGAAAAGTAACCGGGCGGAAGCCGGGAAGCGGCCGGGAGAGCGTTGACCGGCAGCCGGGAAGTAACCGAAAAGTAACCGGACGGAAGCCGGGAGGCAACCCGGGCGGAAGCCGGAAAGTAACCGATAAGTAACCGGCGGGCGGAGAAAGAGAGAGGAACGCGTAAATGAAAGAAGCGGGGGACGCCTTCCTTCGGAAGGAGGACTACGTGGAGCCGGAATGTCCGCTGAGCGGGTGGCCGGGGGAGGAACAGCCTCTCCGCCGGGTGCCGGTGGACCGGATTCAGGAAAAGCTGCGGGAGTATGAGGACCGGAGCGACTGGGCCGGGGTGGAGCGGCATCTGAAATACTGGCTGGGGGAAGCCCTGGAAAGCCGGGACCGGCGGGGCCAGCTGATGCTGAACAACGAGCTGATGGGCTATTACCGGAAGCAGGGGAAGGGCCCGGAGGCGCTGGCCCACGCGGAGAAGGCCCTGGCGCTGGTGGAAAGCCTGGGGATGGAGGAGACCGTGACCGCGGGCACCACCTTCGTCAACGCCGGGACGGTCCGGGAAGCCTTCGGCGATCCGGCGGGGGGCCTGGCATGCTTTCAGCGGGCCCGGGAGAACTATGAGCGGAGCCTGCCCCCGGGGGATGCCCGGCTGGGCGGGCTTTACAACAACATGGCGCTGGCGCTGACCGCCCTGGAGAGATACCGGGAGGCGGAGGAGATGTTCCGGAAGGCGCTGGCGGTCATGGGACAGCAGGAATACGGGGAGCTGGAGCAGGCTATTACCTGGCTGAACATGGCGGATCTGGCGGAGGCGGAACAGGGGCTGGAGGGCGCCGAGGGGAAGATTGAGGAATATCTGACCCGGGCGGAGGCCCTGCTGCGGACGGAGAGCCTGCCCCGGAACGGGTATTACCGGTTCGTCTGCGAGAAATGCGCCCCGGCCTTCGGCCGCTTCGGCTGGTTCATGACGGAGCGGGAGCTGATGGCGGCGGCAGGCGGGCAGGGGCCCGAAGCCGGCGCCGCGGAATAGCGGCGGAGGGCGCAGGAAAACGACGCCGGAGCAATCATGGGCAGCGGCGGAAGGCCGGCAGACGCCTGAATCCGGCGACGCGGAATAACAGCGGAAGGCGCGAAGCCCGGCGGCGCAGGAACGGACGCCGCAGGCCCGGGGAGAACCCGGAAAGAGAGAAAGCGAGAACCGATCGGGAGGATTCGGATGTTTTATATCGGATGCCATCTGTCCGTGGGGGACGGATATGAGGCCATGGGCCGGAAGATCAGGGCTATGGGCGGGAACACCTTTGCCTGGTTCACCCGGAATCCCCGGGGCGGAAGGTCGAAGCCGGTGACGGATGAGGACATGCGGGGGCTGATGAAGGAGATGGCGGAGAGCGGCTTCGGAAAGCTTGTGGCCCACGCCAGCTATACCATGAATCTTTGCTCTGCCAGCCCGGAGACCCGGCAGAACGCCCGGGAGATGCTGGAGGAGGATCTGAGAATCATGGAGCGGCTGCCCGGGCAGCTGTATAATTTTCATCCCGGCGCCCATACGGGGCAGGGAACGGAGACGGGCATCAGCCAGATCGCGGAGGCGCTGAACCGGTTTCTGAAGCCGGAGATGACCACCACCGTGCTGCTGGAAACCATGGCGGGGAAGGGCTCGGAGATCGGAGGCACCTTTGAGGAGCTTCGGGAGATTATGGACCGGGTGGAATGCGGGGAGCGGATCGGGGTCTGCTTTGATACCTGCCATACCTGGGACGCGGGCTATGACCTGGCGGAGGACCTGGACGGGGTGCTGACCGAGTTTGACCGGATCATCGGGCTGGAGCGGCTGAAGGCGGTTCACTTCAACGACAGCAAGAACCCCAGAGGCTCCCATAAGGACCGGCATGAGAAGCTGGGCCAGGGATATCTGGGGACGGAGGTGATGAAGCGGATTGCCCTGCACCCGGCGCTGCAGGGACGGCCCTTCATTCTGGAGACCCCCAACGAGGACGAGGGATACATCCGGGAGATGGCGGAAATGCGGGAATGGACCCGGGGATAAAGCCCGAGGGAGAAGACGGAGGAAAGCCATGAGGATTATTACGGTCAGCAGGCAGTTCGGCAGCGGCGGCCGGGAAATGGGCCAGCGGCTGGCGGAAAGGCTGGGCTGGGACTATTATGACAGGGAGATTATTCAGGCCCTGGCGGAGAAGCAGGGGATGGATCCGGAATACGTCCATCGGGTGCTCAGCGGCCACGGCTGGCATCAGTATCAGCTGACCTACCGCCACAGCTTCCAGCAGATCGGCGCCGGCAGCTGGCGGCATACGGAGGCGCTGATTCAGCAGCGGGAAATTCTGCAGGAGATCGCGAAGGCGGGCAACGACTGTGTGATCGTGGGCCGGGACGCGGACGTGGTGCTGCAGGAATATCATCCCTTCCGGGTTTTCGTGTGCGCGGACATGGAATCCCGCATCGCCCGGTGCCTGCGGCACGAGGAGCGGCGGGAAGAGGAGGAGCGGCTGACGGAAAAGGAGATTCTGCGGAACATCCGCCGGATCGACCGGAACCGGCGGCAGACCCGGGAGATTCTGACGGGAAAGACGGTAGGGGACGGAACCACCTTCGATCTGACGGTGAACGCCGCCGGATGGGAAATCGAAAAACTGGCGGAGGCTGTGGCGGATTTTTCCGTTCAATGGTTTGAAAAATGAGCAGAAGTGGAAATAAAACGGATCTGACCACCGGGACGGTTTGGAAAAAGCTGCTGATCTTCTTTGTGCCCATCGCGGCGGGCACCATCATTCAGCAGCTGTATAACGCGGTGGACGGGCTGATCGTGGGACGGTATGTGGGCACGGAGGCACTGGCGGCGGTAGGCGGAAGCTCCGCCCAGATCATCAATGTGCTGGTGGGCTTCTTTGTGGCCATGACCGCGGGGGCCGCGGTGGTGATCGGCCAGATTTTCGGCGCCGGCCGGCGGGAAGACGTGGACCGGGCCATGGGCAACGCCGTGACGGCCATGGGGCTGTTCGGCCTTCTGCTGATGGCCGTGGGACTGATCTTTTCCCCGGGGCTGCTGCGGCTGCTGAACACGCCGGAGGAGACCCTGGCGGACGCCGCGCTGTATCTGCGAATTTACTTCCTGGGGGTTCCCTTTGTGATGCTGCTGAACATGGAATCCAGCATCCTCCGATCCCTGGGAGATTCCTTCCACCCCTTCATGTACATGGTGGCGGGCTGCGTGACCAATATCGTGCTGGACGCGCTGTTTGTGATCGGTTTCGGCTGGGGCGTGGCCGGGGTGGCGATCGCCACGGTGGCGGCCCAGATTCTGAACACCGCCCTGCTGACCCGGCTGCTGATGGGGGGAGAGAACGGATACCGGCTGAGCCTGAACAATCTGGGGCTGAAGGGCGTGTATCTGAAGAACATGCTGCGGCTGGGGGTTCCCTCCGGGCTGCAGAGCTCCATGTACAGCGTGTCCAATATGATCATCCAGGTGGCGGTGAACTCCCTGGGCACGGTGGTGGTGGCTTCCTGGGCCATGAGCGGCAAGACCGACGGGCTCTACTGGGCCATCAGCAACGCCATGGGCGCGGCCATTACCAGCTTCATTGCCCAGAATCACGGGGCCGGGCGCACGGACCGGGTGAAGCAGTGCGTGCACCAGGGGCTGATCATGCATTTCATCATTACGGCGGTGGTCAGCACGGTGCTGATGGTTTTCGCCATTCCCATGCTGCGGGTGCTGACCCCGGATGAGGCGGTGGTGGAAACCACCTATCGGATCATGTCCTATTTCGTGCCCTACTACGTGACCTGGGTGCTGGTGGAAGTGCTCAGCGCGGTGCTGCGGGGCGTGGGAGACGCGGTGTATCCGGTGGTGATTATCGGCATCGGCATCTGCCTGTTCCGGGTGGTCTGGATTCTGACGGTGTTCGCCCACTTCGGCACCCTGTTCTCCCTCTGCCTGTCCTATGTGGTGTCCTGGTCCATTACCAGCATCGTGCTGGTGATCTACTACAGGCACGGGGGCTGGATGCGGAGACGGCGGATCGTGGACCGGTAAGGGAATCGGGAAGGAAAGGAAGCGGAAGAATGCCGGATATTGTGATGCACCACGGCTTCGGGCAGGAGGTGCTTGCCGGACTGCCGGAGGAGATCCGGTCGGCCATCGGGAAGGATGTTTACGATTTTGCCCTGTACGGGCCGGACGTCTGGTTTATGTACAGCATCGGGAAGGTGCGGCAGGGCCGGGGACGCCGGATGCATACCATCCGGACCGGGGACTTTCTGACCGCCCTGGCGGACCGGGCCCGGACGGGAAAGAGCCGGAAGGAGATGTTTTCCTATCTGGCGGGCTTTCTCTGCCATTACGCGCTGGATTCCATGACCCATCCGTACATCATCTGGCGGACCACGGAGACCTGGCCCACGAAGCGGGCCCACCGGGATCTGGAGCACGCCCTGGACGTGAAGCGGATGCAGCGGGAAGGGGTCTGGGGGGAGAAGCATCCGGTGACGGATCACTCCTTTCCGAAGCTGCGGCTGCCCCAGGCCATGGAGGAGGATCTGAACCGGGTGTATCAGGATATCTACGGATGGACGGGGGCCTGGGCCTCGCTGAACACCTGCTACGCCCGATACCGGGCGCTGTACCGAATGATGGAAAAGCCCCATTCCCTGCTGACAGGCCTGGCCACGGTGATTCCCACCCATCGGCTCCGGTCCGTTCCTCATGCCAGAAGCGCCTTTCTGGACCGGGATATCGAAAATCTGGAGCACCGGGAATGGAGTCAGCCCTATGCCCGGGACGAGATTTCCACGGAGAGCTTTCCGGAGCTGTACGAAAAGGCAAAAAAACTGGCGGAGGACATGATCAGGGACGCGTATGCCTGCGTATATACGGAGGAGATGACGGTTCAGGCGCTGCGGGAGCGGCTGGGAAGCCGGTCCTATCTGAGCGGCCTGGACACGGAGGATCCCCGGAACTGGCAGGTGCGCAGCCTGATGCCCCCGGAGGATCAAGGCTGAAAGGGCCCCGGACCCCGGACCGGCGGGATGGAGCCGGCGGCGGGGCGGACCGGGCCGATGAAGGCAGCGGAGACGCCGAAGGGGAAAGGATATAACCGGCAGGTTGCCGGAAGAGAGGAGAGGTTCATTCCATGGAAAGAAAGACGAATGGGAAAATCCGGATGCTGGCTCTGCTGGCGGGCCTGGTGATGCTGCTGGGATCGCTGCCGGTGGCGGCGGGGGCGGACGCCCTGTATATCATTCCGGACAGCAATACCCGGAAGCTGACCCGGGAAGAGGTCTGGCAGTATCAGTACGATACGCTGCTGTACGCCTTCAACGAGATCTATGCCCGGCACGGCTATAAATTCGAAACCGGAAGCCGGTGTTACAACTGGTTCACCCAGATGCCCTGGTATACGCCCAACGAGAGCGAAAGCTCCACGAACCATCACGAGACCTACAGCCAGTGCAGCGAAATCGAGAACTATAACCGGAATCTGATCGTCGACGTCCGGAAGGAAATGCGGGCCAAGAAGACGCTGAATCCCAAGGGCATCGGGATGCCTACCCCGCCGGCGGCCAACGTCAACAAGCCCCGGGGATTTGAATTCGTGACCCTGAAGCCCAGCCAGAAGCTGGCGGTCTACTCCGCACCGGGGACGGACAGCTATCGGGCGGCCAACGGCAAGGCGCTGGTGAATACGGACGGCGCCGTATACGCCCTGGGCTATGACGGCGGATGGATGCTGATGCTGTACGAAGCGAACCATTCCGGGCAGTATCGGGTGGGCTATGTGAACACCGCCAAGATGAAGGGAAAGCTGCCCACCCTGGGCCAGCTGAAATGGGAGCGGAGCCAGGCGCAGCTGCTGGCCGGCGCCAGCCTGACGGACGATCCGGCGCTGACGGGCAATCCCATGATCTACCTGCCGGAGGGCACCACGGTGACCTACCTGAGCACCATGTTCAACGATACGGGCTGGGACTATGTGGAAACCACCATTGACGGGAAGCCGGCCCGGGGCTTTATTCCCAGCGGCCTCCTGAGCAACAACGCCACCGCTTCCGAAGAGGAGGAAATCCCGGAGGAGGAAGGCGTCGGCTGACACGGCCGGAGATCCGGGAGACGGCTTCGGCGCGCGACCCGCGGGGAAGCATGACCCGGGGAGCGTTCAATGGAGAAGCATTCCGCAGGGAGCGTTAACCAGAGGAGCGATCCTCGGGAAGCGTTCACCGGAGAAGCATGTCTTCGTGAATATTTAGAAGGCCTGAATACGGAAAGGGGCCGCTGCAGCTTTGCTTCTGCAGCGGCCCCTTCTTTCTATGCCGCATCGTCGGGATGCGGCGATCTCTTTTATTGATGTTGGCATTCGGCGACCCGGGCCGGCTTCCGGCAGAGGGCCGGGATGCGATGATTTCTTTCCTTTACGGCAACATTCGGCGACCCGGGCCGGCTTCCGGCAGAGGGCCGGGATGCGATGGTCTCTCTTATTTGGCGATGGGTTTGGTAACCTGAGCCAGTTCCTCTTCCCGGCGGTTGATCACCTCCTGGGGCATGGACTGAATGTCTCCGGCCTTGGTCAGAGCCATCTTGGTCAGGGAGGGACCCAGCAGCTCATAGACCATGACGGCAAAGAGCACGATATTCCGGATCAGGGTGCCACTCTCTCCCATGGTTTTGGCTACGGTATTGACCATACCCAGGGCTACGCCGGCCTGGGGCAGCAGGGTGATACCCAGATATTTCCGGACGGTATCGGAACAATGGGCCAGATCGGAGCTGAACCGGGCGCCGAAATATTTGCCCAGGGAGCGGGCCAGAATATAGATGACACCAACCAGAATAACCGCCGGATCCGCGAAGACCTGAAACTGCAGAGCCGCACCGCTGAGGACGAAGAAGAGGGTCAGCGCCGGGCCGCTCCAGCGGTCCGCCGCCAGCATCAGCTTTTCGCTGAGGGGGCACCAGTTGCAGAACACCGTGCCCAGCATCATGCAGACCAGC
>CAZMFY010000116.1:497-7653 GCA_964565635.1 uncultured Oscillospiraceae bacterium | reverse complement strand
GCGGATTACGGGGTATATCATCAGCTGGGGCAGACGGTGGATGACGCGGCGGGAGAGGCCTTTGACAAGGCGGCCCGGGTGCTGGGGCTTCCCTATCCTGGAGGGCCCCGGATCGACGCCCTGGCGGAGGAGGGGGATCCTCACTTCCTGAGCCTGCCGCACCCGAAGCTGGAGGGCCGGTATGACGTGTCCTTCAGCGGGGTAAAAACCGCCTTCCTGAACGCGGTGCATACCATGGAGCAGCGGGGAGAAAAGCTGCCGAAGGCGGATCTGGCCGCCAGCTTCCGCTTTGCGGTCTGCGATCAGCTGGCGGAGAAAACGGAGCGGCTGCTGCGGGACCGGCTGGCGGAGGGAACCCATCCGGTGATGGCCATGGCCGGCGGCGTCAGCGCCAACCGGGAGCTGCGGCGCAGGATGGCGGCGCTGTGCGAAGGGCTGGGGGTGAAGCTCTATCTCCCCAGGATAGACCTTTGCACGGATAACGGGGCCATGATCGGCGCGGCGGCTTACTATCAGCTGCGGAAGGGAAACGTGGCAGGGCTTGATCTGAACGCGGTGCCCGCCCTGCGGTTTGTATGAGAAAGGACGGAGAAGACCGGTATGAGTGAAAATCAGCAAAAGAATCGTCCCACCACCAGGCACGAAGCGCTTCAGGCCCTGAAATTCACCCTGTTTTCCATCAGCGCGGGGATCATTCAGATCGGGACCTACACGCTGTTCTACGAGGCGTTTCACTGGGCGCCCTGGCTGGCTTATCTGGTAAGCCTTGTACTGTCCGTCCTGTGGAACTTTACCTTCAACCGGAAGTATACCTTCCGCTCCGACGCGGACATCAAAAAGTCCATGCTGCTGGTGGCGCTGTTCTATGTCGTCTTTACGCCCCTGAGCACCTGGTGGACCGCGGCGCTGACGGGAGAGAATCCCTTTACCGGGGCGGCAGCCTCTTCGGAGCCCCTGGTGAATAATTATATCGTTCAGATCGGAACCATGCTGATCAACTTTGTGACGGAGTTTCTGTATCAGAAATTTGTGGTCTATCGGGGATCCATCGATACAAATGATCAGGCCAGAAAGAACAAGTAATAAGGAATATGCATGAGCAATGAAATGATTCGTGTCCGGGGGGCGCGAACCGACCGTCGCCCCAGTGGGGCGTCCGCCAAAGGCGGAAGGAAGGCGAGCGCCTCAACCGAAACGAGCGGAGCGCCCCTTCAGGGGTGTTCCGCGACGATTGAGGTTGCGGAAGCGGGAGCGACACCCGGAGACGGTGCGGAAATAAACATTGGGTAAAGGAACAGCATGAGCAATGAGATGATACGCGTCCGGGGGGCACGGGAGCACAATCTGAAGAATATCAATGTAGACATTCCCCGGGACAAACTGACGGTGATTACGGGTCTGTCCGGCAGCGGGAAGAGCTCTCTGGCCTTCGATACGATCTACGCGGAAGGTCAGCGCCGATATGTGGAAAGCCTGTCCAGCTATGCCAGGCAGTTTCTGGGCCAGATGGACAAACCGGATCTGGATTCCATCGACGGGCTCAGCCCCGCGATTTCCATTGATCAGAAGACCACCGGCCGGAATCCCCGGTCCACCGTCGGCACAGTGACGGAAATCCACGATTACCTGCGGCTTTTGTGGGCCCGGGCCGGCATTCCCCATTGCCCCCAGTGCGGCCGGGAAATCCGGAAGCAGAGCGTGGATGAAATGGTGGACGCGGTGCTGCGGTATCCGGAGGGAACCCGGCTGCAGGTTCTGTCCCCGGTGGTCAGGGCCCGGAAGGGAGAGCACAGGGACATTCTGGAAAAGGCGGCCAAGAGCGGGTATGTACGGGTGCGGATTGACGGAACCCTGTACGAACTGGAGGACACGCCGGAGCTGAACAAGAAACAGAAGCATACCATCGAGGTGGTGGTGGACCGGCTGATCGTCCGGGATACCAGGGAATTCAGACAGCGGCTCAGCGACGATATTGAAACCGCGACCCAGCAGAGCGCCGGGCTGGTCATCATGAACCGGCTCAGCGAGGAGAATCCCGGAGAGGATCTGTTCTCTATGAACTATGCCTGTCCGGATTGCGGCATTTCCATTGAGGCGCTGGAGCCCCGGATGTTCTCCTTTAACAGCCCCTTTGGCGCCTGCCCCGTCTGCGACGGGCTGGGGACCCAGATGGTGATCAGCGAGGAAGCGATCTTTCCGGACGGGAACCTGACCCTGCGGGAGGGCGGACTGAACGCCATGGGCTTTGGAGACTCCGCCGGAGGCATGGCTTCCCAGTATCTGAAGGCCATGGGGAAGAAGTACGGTTTCACCCTGGATACGCCGATCAATCAGCTGCGGGAGGACGCCCGGCAGGCGATTCTTTACGGAACCGGGAATGAAAAAATCACCATTGAATATGAAGGGGCGCGGGGCCCCATGTCCTATTCCACCGCCTTTGAGGGCGTCATTCCCACCATGGAGCGGCGATACCGGGAAACCAGCAGCGAAGGGATGCGGGAAGCCTATGAGGAGTATATGTCGGAAGAGCTCTGCCCCGCCTGCCGCGGACAGCGGCTGAAGCCGGAAGCCAGGGCCGTGACCGTCGGCGGGAAAAGCCTGCCGGAGGTCAGCGATATGAGCATCCTGGAATGCAGGGCTTTTTTCCGGGATCTTCAGCTGGAGGGCAGCCGGGCGGTGATCGCCTCCCGGATTCTGAAGGAAATTGACAGCCGGCTGGGCTTCCTGGCGGATGTGGGACTGGGGTATCTGACCCTGGCCCGGGCGGCGGGAACCCTGTCCGGGGGAGAGGCCCAGCGGATCCGGCTGGCGACCCAGATCGGTTCCGCCCTGATGGGGGTGCTGTACGTGCTGGACGAGCCCAGCATCGGCCTGCATCAGCGGGATAACGCCAAGCTGATCGCAACCCTGAAGAAGATGCGGGATTTGGGGAACACGGTGCTGGTGGTGGAGCACGACGAGGAAACCATGTATGCCGCGGACCATATCGTGGACGTAGGCCCCGGTCCGGGGGTCCACGGGGGATATATCGTGGCGGAAGGCACGGTGGATCAGATCAAGGCCTGTCCGGAGAGCCTGACGGGGCAGTATCTGAGCGGGGCAAAATCCATCCCCGTGCCGGAGACGCGCCGTACGCCCACCGGATATCTGAAGGTGTTCGGCGCCGCGGAGAACAACCTGAAGCATATTGACGTACGGATCCCCCTGGGCGTGCTCTGCTGTGTGACCGGGGTCAGCGGCAGCGGGAAAAGCTCCCTGGTCAACGAGATCATCTATCAGCATCTGGCCCGGAAGCTGAACCGGGCGAAGACCAGGGCCGGAAGGTTTGACCGGATGGAAGGGCTGGAAAGGCTGGATAAGATTATCCTGATCGATCAGAGCCCCATCGGCCGGACCCCGAGAAGCAATCCGGCCACCTATACGGGCATGTTTGATCTGATCCGGAAGCTCTTTGCCCTCTCCCCGGAGGCGAAAAGCCGGGGGTATAAGGAAGCCCGTTTCTCCTTTAACGTAAAGGGAGGCCGGTGCGAAGCCTGCCAGGGGGATGGGCTGCAGAAGATTGAAATGCATTTTCTGCCGGATCTGTACGTGCCCTGTGAGGTGTGCCACGGCAGAAGGTATAACCGGGAAACCCTGGAGGTAACCTGGCAGGGAAAGAATATCTATGAAGTGCTGGACATGACGGTGGAAGAGGGGCTGACCTTCTTCGAAAACCATCCCCAGATCCGGAGAAAGCTGGAGACGCTGTACGATGTGGGGCTGGGATACATGAAGCTGGGGCAGAGCTCCACCACCCTGTCCGGAGGCGAAGCGCAGCGGGTCAAGCTGGCGACGGAGCTGAGCCGGAAGGCGACCGGACGGACGATTTATCTGCTGGACGAACCGACCACAGGGCTGCACATGGCAGACGTGGACCGGCTGATATCCGTTTTGCAGCGGCTGACCGACGCGGGAAATACCGTGCTGGTGATTGAGCACAACCTGGATGTGATCAAGGTGGCAGACTGGATTATCGATCTGGGACCCGAGGGCGGAGACGGCGGCGGAACCCTGGTGGCCGAGGGAACGCCCGAGCAGGTGGCCGCGACGGAAGGCTCCTTTACGGGAGAATACCTGCGGCCGATGCTGGAAAAGTGAGCGAAGGAAGAAAAAGGAGGAAAAAGCGATGACCGTGGACTCCATTCAGAACGGGATTGTGATTGACCACATCACTGCGGGCCGGGGCATGAAGCTCTATGAGCTGCTGGGGCTGAATAAAGCGCCGGTGCCCGTGGCCATGATGATGAATGTTTCTTCGGGAAAGCTGGGACGGAAAGACATCATCAAGATCGACGGAGATTTCCCGGTGAACCTGGATGTGATCGGCTATGTGGATCCGGACGCCACGGTCAACATCATCCGGGAGGGAGTGCTGGCGGAGAAAAAAAGGATCGCCGTTCCGGAACGGCTGGAGAATGTAATCCGCTGCCGGAACCCGCGCTGCGTTTCCATGACGGAGCAGGAGCTGCCCCAGGTGTTCCTGCTGACGGAACGTGAGCATAAGGAGTACCGCTGTGCCTGGTGCGAAACCAGGGCCGCGGTTCTCTGAACCGGAAAAAAACAGCCGGCGGATTTCCTTACTGTGATGGAAGGCTGCCCGATTGGCGTTGGCGGACGATGCCATGAGAACCGCAGCCTGCGTGCTGCTGAGACGTGACTGTGATGCTGTTCCGGAGAGGGGGGAATTCGTGTTTATCAGGAAAAAGAAACCAGATAGCACAAAACACGAACGTTTATTGCTGAACGTTCGTGTTTTGTGCTTAAAATGCGAATAAAACAGGTGCTGCCCGTTGACAATGTTCGGGAAATAGTCTATCATGAAAAAGCTTTTCCCGGAAGAGAAAGGGGAAAGAACGGGCGCGCAGAGCGGTTTTCATCTCCGGCAGCCGGATGAAAAGGATCCGGTACGGACAGAGAGGACGGAATGAAATGAAGAAAGTCGGCATTGTGATGGGGAGCGACAGCGATCTTCCGGTGGTCAGGAAGGCGGCGGATCAGCTGAAGGCTCTGGAGATTCCTTTTGAGGTGCATGTTTACTCAGCGCATCGGACGCCGGAGGAAGCCCGGGCGTTTGCCGCTTCAGCCCGGGAGAAGGGCTTTGGAGCGATCATTGCCGCCGCGGGCATGGCAGCCCACCTGGCTGGGGCGCTGGCGGCCAATACCACCCTGCCGGTGATCGGCATCCCCTGCGCGGGACCGCTGCTGGACGGGCTGGACGCCCTGCTGTCCACGGTGCAGATGCCCACGGGTATCCCGGTGGCTACGGTAGCGGTTGGCGGGGGAGCCAACGCGGCCCTGCTGGCGGCCCAGATCCTGGCGGTGGAAGACGCGGCCCTGGCGGCGCGGCTGGACGCGAAGCGGAAGGCGGATGCTCAGGCCGTGCTGGCGAAGGACGCGGGGATCCTGGAGCGGCTGTAAGCCGCGGGGCACAGATCGTGCAAAGGAAGGCCGATCTCCCCGTTCGGACGAGGCCTGCCAGGAACGGCAGCCCGGGGACGGGGAAGGACAGAAAGGAATCGGGAATACATGGGAGGATTCTTTGGTGTTGCATCCCGGCGTGACTGTATGCTGGATGCGTTTTTCGGGGTGGATTACCACTCTCATCTGGGAACGAAACGGGGCGGTATGGCGGCCTGGGATCCGGAGATCGGGCTGCAGCGGAAAATTCACAGCATTGAGAACGCGCCTTTCCGGACCCGGTTCGAGAATATTTTTGCGGAGATGCGGGGCACCTCCGTCATGGGCTGCATTTCGGACAGCGATCCCCAGCCCCTGCTGATCCGGTCCAATCTGGGGACCTATGCCATCTGCATGACCGGTGTCATTCAGAACGCGGAGGAGCTGATCGACCATTTTCTGTCCTTCAGCGGCGGCCATTTCGATTCCATGACCGGGGGCCGGATCAATCAGACGGAGCTGCTCTGCGCCCTGATTAACCAGAAGAGCGACTTTGCCGAGGGAATCCGCTTTGCCCAGAAGTCCATCCAGGGGACGGCGTCCATCCTGATTCTGAAGGATGACGGACATCTGATCGCCGCCCGGGACCGGTACGGGCGGCTGCCGGTGCAGATCGGGAAGTCGGAGGACGGATACGCGGTGTCCTTTGAGTCCTTTGCCTATCAGAAGCTGGGCTATGAGGACGTGCGGGAGCTGGGCAGCGGGGAAATCGTGGAGCTGAGCCCGGAAGAATGCATCCAGCTGAGTCCGCCCCGGCAGGAAAAGAAGATCTGCTCCTTCCTGTGGAGCTATTACGGCTATCCTACCTCCACCTATGAAGGGGTCAACGTGGAGACCATGCGCTACCGGAACGGGGCGATCCTGGCGGAAGCGGATATGGCCGCCGGGAAGACCGAGGAGATTGATTACGTGGGCGGCGTACCGGACAGCGGCACACCTCATGCCATCGGATACGCAAACCGGAGCGGCCGGCCCTTCGCCCGGGCCTTCATCAAATATACCCCCACCTGGAGCCGGTCCTTCATGCCGGCCACGCAGACGGACCGGGACAAGATCGCCAAGATGAAGCAGATTCCCGTGCACGCGCTGATCCAGGATAAGAACCTGCTCTTCGTGGACGATTCCATCGTTCGGGGGACCCAGCTGCGGGAAACGGTAGAGTTCCTGTACGAAAACGGGGCGAAGAGCGTGCACATGCGCAGCGCCTGTCCGCCCATTATGTACGCCTGCAAGTATCTGAATTTCTCCCGCAGCAATTCCGACATGGAGCTGATCGCCCGGCGGATCATCGTAGAGCTGGAAGGGGAGGAAGGGCTGAACCATCTGGAGGAGTACGCGGACGGAAATACGGAGCGTGGGAAGGCCATGCGGAAGAGCATCTGCGAGAAATTCAACTTTGCTTCCCTGGAATTCCAGAGCCTGGAGGGCGTGATCAAGGCCATCGGGCTGGACCCCTGCCAGCTGTGCACCTACTGCTGGGATGGCAAGGAGTGACCCCGTCTGCCCAGTGGGCAGTGCCGAAGGCAAGGGGGCACGAGTTGTCAGCCGAAACAGAGGGCAGGCCCCGCTCCAAGGGGCCTGGCCGACAATTGAGGCTGCGGGAAGGGAGTGACCCCGTCTGCCCAGTGGGCAGTGCCGAAGGCAAGGGGGCACGAGTTGT
>CAZMFY010000116.1:0-397 GCA_964565635.1 uncultured Oscillospiraceae bacterium | reverse complement strand
GAGGGCAGGCCCCGCTCCAAGGGGCCTGGCCGACAATTGAGGCTGCGGGAAGGGAATAAATCCAGGACGCAGCCGATACGAACCCAATCAATCCTCATGAATGACAGGAGGCAGAGCATGATCGAGAATTCAAAGTCGGAAGCCTACGCTGCGGCGGGGGTGGATATCACCGCCGGATATAAATCCGTGGAGCTGATGAAAAAGCATATTGCCCGGACGAACACCCCCGGCGTCATCGGAGGCCTGGGGGGCTTTGGAGGCCTGTTCGCCCCGGATCTGGCCGGAATGGAAAAACCCGTGCTGGTGTCCGGCACCGACGGGGTGGGCACAAAGCTGAAGATCGCCTTCCTGATGGACAAGCACGACACCGTGGGCATCGACTGCGTGGCCATGTGCG
>CAZMFY010000115.1:0-7713 GCA_964565635.1 uncultured Oscillospiraceae bacterium | reverse complement strand
CCATGAAGAACTATGAATGCCCCTGCGGGTATGTGTATGATCCGGAAGTCGGCGATCCTGACAGCGGAATCGCTCCCGGCACCGCTTTCGAGGACATCCCGGAGGACTGGGTATGCCCGGTGTGCGGCCTGGGCAAGGATGCCTTTACCGAAGCTGAATAAAAAACCCTTTGAAAGCTGTCCCGGCGGAGATTGATCGGCCGGGACGGCTTTTTTATTTTGGATACTTGTGGTATGATATGCGGGGCGCCGATACAGGATCTTGTGGTTTGAAAGGAGGGGGCCGGAATGAAGGAAATCGGGCGGGAAGATCTGCTGATGAAGATTCCGGCGCTGCTCCAGGCCAGCCGGCTGGGATACCGCTATCTGCCCCGGAGGGGCGTGAACAGGGACCGGGAAACCAATATTCTGCCGGAAACCCTGATGGAAGCACTGGCTGCCGTCAACGGGCGGGAGATGGATGCGGAAACCTTTTCCCGGCTGATGCGGGATCTGCGGGGGGCCCTGAAGGCGGAGGATCAGGGAGAAGGGTTCTACAGGATCATCCGGGACGGCTGGAAGGGCTGGGGCCTGATTGACTTCGGCCGCCCGGAGAGGAACCGCTATCAGGCGGCCGGAGAGCTGAACTGCGGCCGCGGGGAGAGCCGGTTCCGGCCGGATATTACCCTTTTTGTGAACGGCCTTCCGCTGGTGATGATAGAGGTGAAGACGGGAGAGCAGCCCCGGGGGATCCGGGCGGAATATGACCGGATGAAAAAACGGCTGGCCCGGGAGGAGCTGCGCAGCTATCTGCAGTGCACCCAGATCTGGGCCTTTACCGACGGAAGCGCCGCGGACGACGACAGGCTGCTGCCGGAGGAAGGCTCCTTTTACGCGGCGGCCGCCGGCCGGGAGTTTCCCATCTATCCCTGGAAGGAGGCTTATGCCGGCGGCCGGGGCAGCATTCCCCCCCTGGACCGGGAGGAAAAAAACCGGATTCTGGCGGACCAGGGGTTGGCGGGAAGCCGGCTGGGGCGGAGCTTTCAGCGGAGCCTTTCCCCCCATACGCCGGGGCACCGGATGATGACCGGACTTTTTCAGCCGGAGCGGCTGCTGATGCTGGTGCGCCATGGGATTCATTATCTGGAGGAGGAAAACGCGGCGGGGGAAACGGTTCGGGTGAAAAGGCTGATAAACCCGGAGCAGTTTTTCCTGCTGCTGGAAGCCGCCCGGAAGGCGGACCGGGGATATCGAAGCTGGACGCTGCGGCGATGGGCCTCCGGCGGGGAGACGCTTCTGCACGACGCCCTTACGTCCCTGATTCGGGACAGATATCCGGACAGGGAGATTCGCTGGGAGCGCCGGGAGGAGGCGGGAGAACCGCCGAAGACGCGGAAAAAGGCGTGGGGCGAAGGCATCGTGCGGGTGCTGGAGGTGCCCCGGGCGGACGGCGGGGCGGTCCGGAGGGCGCCGGGGCGGGGAGACAAAACCGGGCTCACCGTTACCCTGGTGACCGCCGCGGCCTCGGAGGACAGGAACTATACCTATCTGCTGGAGTGCGCGGACGGCAGCCTGTACTGCGGATGGACCAATGATCTGGAAAAGCGGGTTTCGGCCCATAACGCGGGGCGGGGGGCAAAATACACCAGGAGCCGCAGGCCGGTGCGGCTGGTGTATCAGGAGGCCTTTGCCACGAAGGAAGAGGCCATGCGGCGGGAATGGGAGCTGAAGCAGCTGACCCGGGCGCAGAAGAAACGGCTGATTGAGGCAGGAAGCCGGGAGAAGCCTGAAAGCGAAAAGAATGTAACATTTCCCGAAGCACGTTGAAAGAGCCCCCCAAAGGGGCCTATAATGGGAGCGTTCTCCGGGAAGATGACGGAGAGAAAGAGAGCGGTCAGGGTGAGAAGAAAAGGATTTTTAAGGCGCGTCTGCCTGGGCGTGGCGACGCTGTGGCTGATCTGCGGCCTGGCGGGGGTCATTCCGGCGGGACGCGCGGAAAACGGCGGAACGGAGCCGGATGTGACGGTTTCCTCCGCGCCTACGGATACGCCGAAGCCCGTGGAGACCCAGGCGCCTACGGATACGCCGAAGCCTACGGAGACCCAGGCGCCCACGGATACGCCGAAGCCCACGGAGACCCAGGCGCTCACGGATACGCCGAAGCCCACGGAGACCCAGGCGCCCACGGATACGCCGAAGCCTACGGAGACCCAGGCGCCCACGGATACGCCGGCCCCCTCGGGAGATCCGGAGTCCACGGACACGCCGGCCCCCTTGGGAGACCCGGAGATCACAGATACGCCGGCCCCTTCGGGAGACCCGGAGACCACGGACACGCCGGCCCCCTCGGGAGATCCGGAGACCACGGACACGCCAGCCCCATCGGAGGATCCGGAGACTACGGACACGCCGGCGCCCTCGGAGGAGCCGGAGACCACGGACACCCCGGCGCCCTCGGAGGAGCCGGAGGAGATGTTTGTGATCAGCGGAGACACGGTGACGGCCTATCTGGGGAAGGGGAAGCATAAGATGATCTCCCTGCCGGAGGGGGTCCGGGCCATCGCCTCCGGTGTTTTTAAGGAGGATCCGGTGCTGGAGGCGGTGATGCTGCCTGATTCGCTGGAAGAAATCGGCAGCCTGGCCTTTGCGGAGTGCCCGAATCTGAAGGAGATTCTGATCTCCTCGGACAGTGAACTGAAGCTGATCGGGTCCAAGGCGTTTCTGAACTGCAAAAAGATCAGCAGAGCCTTCGCGGAGCAGGTGGAGCAGGTGGCGGAGGATGCCTTCGAAGGGGTGCCGGAGCCGACCGTGGTTCCTACGCCGGTGATTCCCACGCCCACGCCGGAACCGACCCCCATGCCGGAACCCACCGAGGATCCCTATGACGACATCGACTGGGACGTGCCGGTTTATTTCCCCACGGGCCGGGCTCAGCCCCATGGAAAAAGCCGGGTGGAGACGACCCACGACTACGACCAGGTGCAAATCAATGCGGCGGCGGAGGAGAGCCTTCAGCCGATGCACGCGCTGACCCTGGGGGATGAAACCCTGGAGATCAGCCTGACGGGAGAAACCGGGGCGGAACGGGAGTTTACGGTGGCCCTGCGGGACTGGCGGAAGGCGGAGGAGAAAGCCGAAACCCAGGGGCAGGACGCCCCCAAGGGGAACGTGCTGGTGCTCAGCGCCATCCTTCCCGCCGGAGGGGAAAAACCGGAAACCATTTGCTGGCATATGAACGGCAGCGCCCTCCGGAAGCTGTATCGAAGCGGCATCGATTACCTTGTGCTGCAGCGGGGGGACGCGGTGACAGCGGTTCCGACGGAGGGATTTCTGGCGGGCCGGGTTTATGACGAGCTGAAGAGCAGGGGAACCGGAACCCGCCGGTTTGACTATACCGCGGAGCTGCCCGGGGAGACGGAGACGCTTCGATGGAGCGTGACCGTGGCCGGTCAGACCTGGGCCCTGGGGGAAGACCCCATGGAAGAGATCTATCTGACCGGGGTCAAAACGGGTTCGGAGGATCTGCTGAAAATCTCGGAGGGGGAATAAAGCCATGAAAAAAGCGATCTGCGGGATGCTGGCAATGCTGATGCTCTGCGGAGCGATCGGAGCCCTGGCGGCGGAGCTGACCTATGACGGAACCGTCGTGGCGGGAGAGTCCGTTCCGGTGCAGGCCGGCTTCGGAGGCCGGATCAGCGGCCTGAAAAAGCGGGCGGGGGATCTGGTGACGGCGGGGGAAGCCCTGGCGGAGATTCAGACCACCCTGAATTACGCGCCCATCGAAGGCACGGTGACGGGCGTTTATATCGCCGAAGGCGATAAGGCGGAAGATGTGACGGAGCGGTACGGCGCCAGCCTGTATATCGAGCCGACCCACCGCTATCTGATCGAGACCACCACGGACAAGGCCTTCAACGCCAGCGAAAACCGGTATATTCATCTGGGCGAGCGGGTGTACCTGCGGTGCACCACGGACGGCTCCCATACGGGAACCGGGATGGTCGCCGCCCTGACGGAGAAGGGATATACCATTGAGGTGACGGGCGGGGACTTCTACATGGGAGAAAAGGTGGACGCTTTCCGGAAGAGCGATTACAACAAGGAAAGCTGCATCGGCCGCGGCACGGTCAGCCGGGCGAAGCCGGTGGCCGTGAAGGGAGCCGGAAGCGTGCTGAAGCTGCACGTACAGAACGGGGATTTCGTCGAGCGGGGCGAGCTGCTGTTCGAAACGGTGGAAGGCGTGCTGGACGGGCTGTACGCGCCGGACAGCCTGATCCTCTCCCCGGTCAGCGGCATCGTGGAGAGCGTGGAAAAAAAGAACGGGGAAACCATCGCCAAGGGGGATGCCCTGATGAAGGTGATGCCCTCCGAAAGCCTGCAGGTGGCCTTTGAGGTGCCTGAGGCGGATCTGTTCCTGATGGAGGAGGGACAGCCCGTGACCATGGCGCTGTACTGGGACAGCGACAGCGACCGGACCTATGCCGGAACCGTACTGTCCATTTCCCATATCAATACGGAAGTGAAAAACGAAACGGACCGGAAAACCTACAGGGCCTACGCTTCCATTCAGGCGGATGAACGGATCCGGGCCGGGATGACGGTGGTGCTGAAGATCGGGGAGAAGGAGACGGAAGAGGAAACGGGAGCAGCCGGGGACATCTGACCCGGAAAGGCCCCGGAACGGACTCGGAAGCATTCCGGACTGACGGCGGAGCGGGGCGCTCCGTATAAGAAAGGGAAGCCCCTTCCGGAAATCCGCCGGGAGGGACCGGGCAGTCTTCGAAAAGGAGGAATGGATTCATGAAAAGAAAAATCATTTGCGGGCTGACGGCCCTGATCATGCTTCTGACCATGCTGGGGGGAGCCCTGGCCGGGGAAGGGGACCGGATCCTGGCGCTGATGAGCAACGACGATCATTATTCCACTGGGAATCTGCGGCAGATTATTACGGTGGGCAATCAGATTTACCTGTTTATTCAGGGCTCTCAGCAGGAGCTGCGGGTGATCGACGCGGTCAGCGGCGAGACCGAGACCTACGACATGAGTGCGCTGATGGATCGGATGGCCGCGCAGCCGGCCGTCGAAGCGGAAGAAGCTGGAGAAGACGCGGCGGTGGAGGAAATGGTGGCCTGGTTTGCCCGGGAAGACGGGCTGTACACCATTGTGAACCGGACCATCGTCCACGGAGAGGAAAGCCGGGTGGACGGCGGCCATGTGCGGAAGCTGCTGCTGGCGGAGGGAGAGATGGAACTGGCCCAGGAGGATACCCTGGTCCTGGACTGGAGCGGCATGACGGAGCAGAGCGGGGCGTATGTCTATTCCAAATATATCAACAAATGCGAAGCCAGCGCCGACAGGCTCTATCTTTCCATTTACGAAGAGATGGGAAATGAGGCGATCCGGGTTTATAACCTGCAGGACGGATCCTGCGAGGAGCGGATTATTCCCAACATGAACGGGTTTGCGGTGGCGGAGGACGGCCGCCTGCTGATTTCCCGGTATATTTGGGGAGAAAGCAGCGAACAGACCATCTCCCTTTACGATCCGGAGACGGAGTCGGAGGAGCTTCTGCTCCGGAGCAACGCGGAGGAAGGCAGCATCAGCGGGGTGGCCTTCGATCAGAAAACGGGGAACGTTTATTTCGTCAAGGGCGGTGAGCTGCTCATGGCCCCCGCCGGGGACGCCGGCCAGGCCATCGCGGTGAACGACTGCCCGCTGACCAGCATCGAATCCTTCGGGAGACTGCTGCCCAACGGCCAGATGCTTCTGTGGGGATACAACGCGGCAGTGCTTCGGAATACGGATCCCGCCCTGCGCAGCCAGGTGACGGTGAGAATCCGCCCCTTCTCCTGGAGCATGGGCCTGGATTCGGCCTGCTTTGCCTTCTCCGCGGAGCGAAGCGATATTACGCTGGTCCGGGAGGACTGGGGGGATACGGATACGCTGCTGCAGGGGATGATGAACCGGGATGATCAGGTGGACGTTTATCTGATCGGCCTGGACGATTCCGCCTTCAACGCGGTGCTGGAACGGGGATTCACCCTGGATCTGAGCGGGAACCCGGTGCTGACGGAAGCGGCCGCCCGCATGTATCCGCAGATTCGGGATGCCGTCTCGAAGGACGGAAAGCTGATGGCGGTGCCCGTGAGCTTCAGCGGATCCGGCCTGGGATACAGAACGGAGGCCCTGGAGAAGCTGGGCATGACGGAAGCGGACCTGCCGAAGACCTGGAATCAGCTGCTGGACTTCCTGGAGGCGCTTCCGGAAAGGCTGAAAGGCACGGAGGTCCGGGCGTTCGAAGTCTATTCCTGGCGGGAGGATCTGCAGCAGAGCCTGGTGAACTGGATTCTGACGCAGTTCAGCATCACCCGGCCGGAAGCCTCCTTCAACGCGGAGGAGCTGCGCAGCCTGCTGGAAAGAATCCGGCAGCTGGATTATGACGCCCTGGGCGTGATGACCGAGGAGGAGCTGCAGCAGGCGGAGGAGCAGGGGGCGTTCGAATCGAGGGCCTGGGAAATGGAGACCCTGCTGAGCACCTACGCGGATTACAGCCTGGCGGTCTATGGGGACGGAACGGTCCCGCTGGCCCTTTCCCTGGCGGAGGGAGAAGCGCCGATGCTGCCCTGCAGCATGACGGTGGCCTTTGTAAACCCCTATTCCAAGCACCCGCAGGAAGCCATGGCCTTTCTGGAAAGCATGCTGAACCATCTGGATACGGGAACGAGATATTCCTTCTACCCGGATCTGAACGATCCCGTGCGGTATCCCAACCATGAGGAAGGGAGAAAGAACCTGGAGAAATGGGTGGAAGAGGCTCGGCTGAACCTGGAAAAGGCCGAGGACGAGGAAAAGGAAAACTGGCAGAACATCGTGGACGAATACACGAAGGAACTGGAAGATTATGACGAAAAGAACTGGATGCTGAGCCCCCGGCAGATTGCCGCCTATCGGAGCAACGCCGAATATCTGACGCCGACGAAATGGGATTTTTACAGGGCCATTTACAACTCCGAGGGCGGAGAACGGTTCTGGGATCTGCAGCATGGCTTCGTTGAGGGGAATACCTCCGCGGCGGAACTGCTGAACTTCATCGACCAGAAGGTACGACTGATGAGACTTGAAGGTAACTGAGGAGATAAATCAAGTTGTATAGAAAAAAACGGCTTGTACTGCCGTTCCTGCTGCCCGGGCTGGCGGGGATTCTGCTGTTCTACGTGGCCCCCTTCTTCGGGGGAATCTGGTACAGTCTGACCGACGGAAGCTACCAGAATGCCTTCATCGGATTTCAGAACTATATCAACGTCTGGCAGAATCCCATGTTCCAGCTGGGGCTGAAGAATACCTTTGAGCTGAGCCTGATCTGTGCCCCGGGCCTGTTCCTGCTGTCCTTTGTGGTCAGCCTGATTCTCAACAGAATGAGGCCGGCGGGCGCTTTTTTCCGGAACAGCGTGCTCCTGCCGTATCTGATGCCCTCCAGCGCGGTGCTGATCATCTGGCTGCTGTGGTTTGACTACGGGGGACCGGTGAACCGGATGCTGACGCTGCTGGGCGGCGGCAGGGTTTTCTGGCTGCAAGGCGCGGAGCTGAGGCTGCCTGTGATCCTGCTCTTCCTGTGGAAGAATCTGGGCTTCTGCGTGGTGATTTTCCTTGCGGCGCTGCAGGCGATTCCGGAATCCCTGTATGAATACGCGATCCTGGAAGGGGCTTCCTTTTCCAGGCAGGCTTTTTCCATTAC
>CAZMFY010000114.1:0-7764 GCA_964565635.1 uncultured Oscillospiraceae bacterium | reverse complement strand
GCATCCGCTTGGCAATCCGGCGGACGGAAACGGAGGTATGGTATTCCGCCGGGCCCTCCGGAAGGATCTTTTCGCCTCTCGGCTGATTTCCTTCGTTATCCGGGATCCGGGCATCCCGAAGATTTCTCGCTTTGAGCTCCGGGGTCACGGTCTTCCGGCCTCCCGCTTCCCCCAGCAGAAAAACCGCCTCCGCCTGCTGCCCCAGCACCGCTTCCGCCGCCCTTCCGAAGGCCACCGGAAGCATCAGCTTCCAGACGGTAAACCCTCCGATTTTCTCCGGCAGCAGGCGCAGGACTTCCGCGGAAGCGTTCCGCAGGCGTCCTCCGAAAGGCTCAAAAGCTGTAACCAGAATCTGTCCCATGGTCTTTCTCCCTTCATTGCAGATGTTTTCTCTCCTTCTTCTGATGTTCCGGTCTCCCTCTGTCCAGCGTATTCCGGGGCATCAGCGCGGATGCTTTGCCCCCCGTGAGATCTTTTAATTCAAAGAGAGCGGAAGCCTTCGATTCGGCTTCCGCTCTCTGATGGGTCGGAATAAAACGCTTTCCTGATGGCTTACTGGGCCACGGTCAGGCTGGTAGCCTGCAGGTTGGGGCCTTCATACCAGTAGAGGAAGCCCTCGAGATCCACCACGTCGCCCACCTTCAGGCCTTCCACAGCCTTATAGACGTCGGTATCGTTGCCGCGGAGATAATACTCTACGCAGAAATTGTAGGTAGCGCCGTTCACGTCCACCGCGAAGTACAGGTCATCGGTCTTCTCTTCCGCGTTCTTGTATGCGAAAGCAGCTCCGTCCTCCTGCGCCACGATCGTCGCGCCCTTCACAGCTACCAGCTCATTCATATGATTCGCCAGCTCGTCAGTGCCCAGCAGCGCGGTCACATCCGTGGCTTCCGCGATCCAGGGATCCGCTTCCACAAACTCGAAGCTGCCGTCCATAATTTCCACTTCGCCGGCCCACTCGCCCTTATATCCGGTCACGCGAATCTTCGTGCCGGGAACAAGCTTTGCCGCATCTTCCTCGGAGCACTTCAGTTCATACACAAAATAGGCGCCGTCTTCGCTCTGCAGGTACACGGTCACCTTGTCATTCCACCAGGACTGATGGTCCTGCACATAGCTCTCGATCACGACCTCGGTGTCGTTCTCCGCAGCAATGAAATCTGCATGGGTCATCACGGCGGCTTCCTCCGCTACGGCACCCGCGCACAGTGCCAGCACCAGCAGCGCGGCCAGCATCCAGATCAGGCTCTTCTTCATTTTCTTCAGTCTCCTTTCCCTTTTTCCGCCTTTCCGGCGAGCAGGTGTATTTTACACCAGTCCAGTCTCTTTTTCAATTGTTATTTCATATCTTCGTCAACTTTCACGCTCGCGGCATGATGTTTTTCACCGCCGAGCCGGCTTTCGATTGCCCGGCTTCGGCGGATGTCCGCGGCCCGTCCCGGTCAGTCAAGGGGAACCAGTTCCGATTCGTTTTCCTCGGTAAAAGTCACCTGCACCGTCTCGCTCCAGGCGGACCACTTTCCCTCCGCGTATACGCTGAAGGAATAATTCCTCACCGTTCCGCTGCCGACCCATACATCCGTGGAAATCTGCGCCGGATCGCTGTAAAGGCTGTAGGAAACGCTGGTCGTCCCCGGTACCCAGCTCCTGCTGACCACCTTTTCCGCCCCCTCCGCCGTCACCGCAAAGCTGATCTGCCAGTAATTCCCATAGTTCGGCCTGAGGGCAACGCTCTGCAGCGAAGCCGCCGGCGCTGCGGGCTTCGTGCCGGTGATCATGAAGGACTTCGTGGCCGAAGAGTCGATGTAGCCGGTCGCTGAGGAAGCCGGCGAAGCGCTGACGCTGGCCTCATATTGACCGGGAGACAGCCTGTAACCCGGGATCGTGATCCGCCGTTCCGCGGCGCTAAAGGATCCGCTGTAAACCGACTCCCCGTAGCTGTTATTCACCCGCAGATAGTAGGAGCCGGCATGGGGCACCTCGTCCGTTGTAATCACCAGATCCTCCCCGGCCGTCGTTCCGGAAACGATGGTGATGACCGGCTCCTGCAGCATTTCCCCCTGCTCCGCGTGAATCGGAATTGCCTCGCTCCAGGCCGTCCAGGTACCCTCCTTCAGCAGGCTGAACCGGTAGAGATAATCACCCGTGCTGCTGACGCTGGTTTCCCACAGGGTTTCCGGATCCAGCACCTGCATCGTATTGTAGTTTTCCGAATAGGTGTCCCGTTTCCACTTCATGGCCACCCGCTCCGCGCCAGTGGTATCGATGGTGAAGGAGAATCGTTCTCCTGTCAGCACGTCCCCATCGGGTCCCGTCACGACCGGTGCCTCGCCTCTCTCGCCGGTGGGCGTCACCTTCGCCGAAGCACTGGCGGCTGCGTACAGGCCCGTGCCGTCGGTCACGGTCACCTTCAGCTCATATTCCGCCCCGCTTTCCACCCGATATCCCGGTAACGTAATAGCCACGGGAGTGGCATAGGTGTTCCCCCGAATATGCGTTCCGTCCTGATACAGGGAAATCTGATAGGCCGTCGCCCCGGGAACCGCGTCGTAGGTGAATACGAGATCCTGCCCCGCAATGGCCATGCCGAAGGAAATGACCGGCGTGCCCAGCGGTTCCTGATCCACGATGGTCACCGTCTTCGTATCGCTCCAGGCCGTCCATTTTCCATTCTTCCGCACAGCGAAGGCATACCCGTATTTCGTGCCGACGGTCGCGGAGGAAAAGCTCCGGTTCCATTTCGTTTCCGTTCCGGAGGCGTTAAATTCGCTGTAGTTCGCGCTGGAGTTGCCCAGGGTATAATACCGTACGGCCACCTTGTCCGCTTCCGTCGTATCGATGGTGAACTGCGCGGACTGCCCGTTGGCCACGTTCCCGCTGGCCAGCGCCACATCCGGCGCGGTTTCCCGCATTCCCTGAATGGTGAAGGTTTTCTTCGCCGTGGCGGACTCGTATCCATCCGCGCTGGCGGTGACCTCCATCGTATAGGTCCCCGGGTTCAGCCGGTAGCCCGGCACGGTTCTGGCTGTCTCCCGGGAAGAGGAGCTGTACAGACTGGTGCCCGTGGCGCTGCGAATCCGATATTCATAACTGGTCGCGTTCTCTACCGCTGCAATGCGAACCGGGATATCTTCTCCCGCCGCGATGGGTTCCGCCAACTCGATCACCGGCGGGTCCAGCTGCACCGTTTCGATGACCTCCAGCCGGATGGTCGTCGGCAGGGACCAGGTCTCATGAGCATAGGCGTAAAAGTCGTATTCCACTGCCGCATCGCCTGCCGTGTAATAGGGGGTGTTCGTCCAGAGAGTGCTTTCTTCCCATGGCAGCAGGGTATGGCTGGTGCCGCCCGTGTTCTCCCCGCTCGCATTGAGCTTTTTCTGCTGGATATAAATCTCTTCCCAGCCCGCAGTATTGATTGTAAACTGAATCGGGGTTCCAGCCCTGACTTCCGTCTGGTCCGCCGTGACAGCCGGTCCTGCCGGCTGCGTTCCTTCCACCGTGAATTCTAAGGTCGCGGTGCTGGCGGCATAGGTGTCGGTATTGTCCCGGGCTTCCACCTTCACCCTGTAATTTCCTCCGGCCATATTTCTTCCGTTGACCGTATAGGTTCGGGCGGAAGAGTCAATATTGCTCCAGCTGACCTGCGTATTGCCCAGATACAGGCGTGCTTCATATCCCGTGGCATTTTCCACCGGGTCAAAGCTGATTTCCAGGTTCCGTCCCGCCTGAGGATGCGCCGGAATATGAATCACCGGTTCCGCCAACGCTTCCCGTTCCACGATGGTCACGTCCTTCGCCTCGCTGAGCTGGGACCAGACGCCGTCCTTCTTTACGGCAAAATAATTGTGGAATACACATCCCATGTAATCCGCATCCCAGCCTGTACTCAGGTTGGATGTATCTCCTCTTGCTGTGTAAACGGAACCATCGTGCCATCTTTGCGTAGATCCGTTAGGCCGTGTCATCGTATTTTCCCACCAGTAGCAATCGGCTCCGCTGGTGTCCACGGTAAACGTAACCTCGCTGCCTATCCCTGCCTCCGTCTTGTTGACGAAAACCGCCGGCGTTTCCGGGCGATTCGGGTTTTCCATCACGGTAATCAGCCGCTTTGCCGTGTTGTCCCGATAGACCTCTCCGTCCGACCAGACCCGAACCTGAAGCGTATAGGTACCTGCGGGAACCTTTATTCCGAATCCGTCCAGCGTATAGGTTCCGCCCCGTCTGAACTGACTGTGGAATACGTTGTCTCCCTCCGCATACTCCCAATCCGTCATATCCCCATGGAAAAGTTCAATGTCATAATAATCCGCGTTCTCCACCGGCTCCAGCGTAATCTCCGGATCCTCGCCCTCCCGGAAGGAATCTCCCACCGTGAAAGCCGGTGTGGCCAGCTGCTCCCGCTCCACAAAGTCCAGGAAAACTCTCTCGCTCCAGGCGGACCATTTCCCATCGACCTTAATGCTGAGAGCGACAGTGCAGTCCTCTGAGATCCAGTAGTTTCTCAGCTCGGATACGTCCATCGTATTCTGCCAGCTGTTTTCCGCGGCCACATATTTCACCGCAGCCTGGTCAAAGGTTGAAGGCGTAACAGTAAAGCTGTATCTGGCATTGTAGGCGTCCTGTCCCGTCAGCTCAGCCGTCACCACAGGCGCGACCGGCTTCGTCCCTGTCACGGAAACCGTCCTCACCGTCGGCACTGCGTAGCGGTAGCGGTTTCCGTATACATATCCGTAAACCCGATATTCTCCCGCGTCCAGCAGGAAGCCCTGAACCGTAACGGTCCTCGGATCCGTAAAGGACCAGGAATAAATTCTCTTTCCGCTCTCCGCCTCGGCCACCACGATGCCGTATCCGATGGCGTCCTCCGCTTCCAAAATCCGAACCTCCAGATTCTCTCCGTTTTCCAGGGATTCAGGGCATTCAATCTCTGCGGCCTCCTCCGAGATGTAAAGGGTGCTGCTGCCGGTGACGGTGGATCCGTCCGCAGCGATCACCGTCACGTTCAGCTGATACCGGCCCGCCTGCTGGATCGCCGCAATGTAGGTGGGGCTTTCGCTCCCGGAAACCGTGTCCAGCGTCTCCCCGTTCAGCGTCAGCTCGTACCCGTAGGAATCCACCAGGCTGTCGTCATTGGTTTCCACCGTCCAGGTTGCCGTGTCCTCCGTCATGGCGCCGGCGCTCCGGTTGACCCGGATCTGTGTGATCTTCAGCGTTCCGTCAGCAATGTCATACTTGTGCGCTTCCGCCCAATCATGGGCAGGGGTGCCCGGATTGACTTCCATCACAACGGTTGAATCAAACGCGTCCTCCGCAATATCAGTCAGGCGATCCGGCAGATGAATCCTCTTCAGCCCGGTTCCCGCGAAGGCTTTGCTGCCGATGTTTTCGATTCCATCCGGCAGAATCACTTCGGTATCGGACAGATCGATTCCATAAAAGGCCTCCGCCTCAATCACCCTGGTGGACGCGGGAAGGGCCAGGGTGGACGCCAGGGCGGCGGAAGAAACGGTCAGCAGAATCGCCGCCAGGATCACCGGAATCACTTTCTTCATGGACATCTGTTTGCTCCTGTTCTGTCTGTTTCGGACGCGGTGGGTATCATCATTTCGGTCCGGAAGCCGTATAGGGCTTCCGGGCAAGATGCTCCCGAAAACGGAGAAAACAGGGGAAGCTTTCCCTTCCCCCGTTTTCCGGGAACGTCCGCTCTGGCCGGCGCCGTTCCCTTATGGTTTCGTCTTTTTCTTTTCCTTCCGGATTTCCGCCAGCTTATAGATCCCGATCAGAATCCAGATCACGCAGATGGCCCCCAGCAGGACTTTGGATTCCACGGGTATTTCGGAGGCTCCCGCCATCGTGCCGGAGGTTTCCTCTCCCTCGTTCGCCTGAATGGCATCCAGGTGATACAGGCTGGTCATATCGCTGTACAGATTCTCGATGAAGGCATCGTTCATTTCCTTCTTCCGCCGGGCCGCCTTGGCGGTTTCCTCCACCAGCTGGCCCGCCGCCTGGCGAAGATCCGCGCTGCCGTTGAATACCGGCGTCACGAAGGTGTTGCTCATATTGTTCAGCAGCAGCTCGCTGGCGGAAATCTTCACGTCGTAATGGGCCTGATTATCCTCTCCCTTCCGGGAAAGGTAATCCTGATATTCCGCTGACTGCTGGGCCTTCAGGGTTACCGGCAGGTATCCTTCCGTGCCGCTGTAGGCGATCTGTACCTCATTGGTCAGCAGATACTGGAGGAACAGCCAGCTGGCCAGCACCTGCTGGCTGTCCTTCTTGGAAAAGATGCATACGCTGGGCCCCTGGCTGATCATCCGCGGATGTTCCGGATCAAACTGGGGAATAGCCCGCACGGCCGTCGTAAAGGGAACCACCTGCTCCTTGTGGATATCCAGCAGGGGGGCCTGGGAACCCATCCAGGTAGCCCCGGCGGTGGAGTCGATGGCAAAGATGCACTGCCCCGCGTTCAGGAAGTTACCGGGATAGCTGCTGATGCCGAAGGTGGAAAAGGCCCGGCTCTTCGCATGGGTATAGATCTCCTTCAGCAGCCCCGTGGTGGTTTCGTTAAAAATCAGAATCTCTCCGGCGTCCGTGGAATAGCCCGCGTCCAGCTGCTTCAGCATGGAGATCATCATGTTGTCCGTGCTCTTGTAAATGAAGGGAATCAGGGTCTTCTGGCCGTTCAGCAGGAAGTTCCCCTCCGCATCCTTTTCCATGGCCTTCTCGGAAACCTCCCAGATGAAATCCCAGGTCAGGATCTCCGGCACCGCATAACCCAGGGCTTCCACGAAGTCCTGATTGATATAGACCGCTTCCGTGGAACGCATGTAGGGCAGGGCGTACTGCTTCCCGCCGATCATGCCCTCCGCCAGGAACTCCGGCACGATTTCCTCCCGGGCCGGGCCGTCAAACTTGAGCTCGCTGCCCCCCAGCCCGTACAGCGGATCCGCCATCAGCTCATCCAGGGGGACCACCACGTTGTTTCCCGTCAGATAGGTGGCAATGTGGTCCGGATAGGTGATGCACACGTTGGGCGTGGTATCCGTGGAAATATTGGTCAGCACATCCCGGTAAATCTGATTGTAATCCGTATACAGCCGCATGGTCACGGTGATGTTGGGATACAGGGCCTGGAAGTCCTCCATGGCCTTCTTGTAGATATCTGTCTGGGTCTGGTTTGTATCATTCTTCGCCCAGAAAACGATCTCCGTGGCCTTCGTTTCGTCGAAGCTCTCCGGAACGGCAAAGCTCGCCCGGTTCACCTGATGGTGGCAGCCGGCCAGGGACAGAAGGCTCAGCACCAGGACGCAGATCAGCGCGATTTTCTTTCTCATCCCTTGGTTCCTCCCCTCGACACGCCGGCCATGATCTTCTTCCGGAAGATCAGGAAAAGCACGATCAGCGGAACGCTGATTACCACCACCGCCGCCATCATGGCGGGGGTGTTCTCCCGGCCAAAGCCGCTTTCCCGGATCTGCTGAATGCCGTTGGACACCAGGAAGTAATTCTGGTCATAGGTGATCAGACGGGGCCACACGTAGCTGTTCCAGCATTCGATGACCTTCAGAATCACGATGGTCACGATGGTGGGCTGGGCGATGGGAATCATCACCTTCAGCAGATATTTCAGGTCGCTGGTGCCGTCCACCTTGGCAGCGTTATACAGATCGTTGGGAATGGATTCAAAGTTTTCCTTCAGCAGATAGATATAGAAGATGCTGGTCACCGAGGGCAGGATCAGGCCCCAGTAGGTGTTCCGCATGT
>CAZMFY010000113.1:0-7824 GCA_964565635.1 uncultured Oscillospiraceae bacterium | reverse complement strand
GAATGGCTTGCTTCTGCAGGCGAACAGCTGAAAGGCCCGGCTGCCGATGCGTCAGCGACCGGCACGGAATCGGCCGGGGAAGAAAATGCAGAAGAAGAAGCTTCCGCGGATATGCCGGATGAAATAGAAAACGAAACCTCTTCGGCCGTTGAAGCCGAAGAGGCGGAAGAGACGCAGACTGAGGTCAGTGAGGGAGAAGATCAGCAACCTTAAAGATCAGGAAATTTCAGCGGGGAAAGACTGAAGCATACAGACAGCTTGTGCGGAAATTCCCTCCATTCGGCCCTCAAATCCGAGGTGCTCGGTTGTCGTTGCCTTTACATTGACCTGGGACAGGGGCAGTTCCAAAGCTGACGCCAGATTTTCCGCCATGCGGGGAATAAACGGCGCCAGCTTTGGTTTTTGGGCGACAATCGTGAGATCCACATTGACAGGCGCCCATCCCGCAGCCCTGATCTTATCCATGACAGAAGAAAGAAGCTTCATGGAATCGATCCCCTCATACCGTGAATCCGTATCGGGAAAATGCCGGCCGATATCGCCCAGCCCGGCAGCGCCAAGGAGCGCATCCATCAGGGCATGCAGTGCCACATCCGCGTCGCTATGGCCGAGAAGACCAAGGGAATGGGGAATATTCACTCCGCATAAAATCAACTGCCTTCCTTCGGTTAACCGGTGCACGTCATATCCGTGACCGATACGCAGAGGCGGGAAAGACGGGAAAACGGACGTATGCACGGATCGATCCTCCTTTGAAGCTGCTCCGGAATCTGATGAGGCTGCCAGAAGCGCCTCGGCAATTTTAAGATCCGCCGGGGTGGTTAGCTTCAGGTTTGTGGGGCTTCCTTCCGTCAGCCATACCGGGTATCCCGCATGCGCCATGACGGCTGCGTCATCCGTGCCGGTAAAATGATCCTCCGCCGCGATGGCAAATGCGCGGCGAAGATGACCAAGACGGAATCCCTGCGGGGTTTGCATCTCAAAGAGGCCTTCACGGGGGACGGTGTTCCCGGCTGCTCCGGATGAATCTCCTGCCCGGAGCGTTCCCGTGACAGGAATTGCCGCAACACCGGCGCCCTTTTCGAAAACAGCGGAAAGAACCCCTTCGATGATTTGCGGACTGACCAGGCATCTGGCGCCGTCATGAATCAGGATCGCCGTATCCGCGGGGGTACAATCAGGAATCGCCGCCAATCCTGCCGCCACTGAATCCTGGCGGAGGCTGCCGCCCTGCACCAGATCGAATGGAAAGCCGCAGGGCAGAAAGCGTTCCATCATCGCCCGCAGCGTGTCCCGGTCTTCCGGTCTGCAGACAAGCATCAACCGATTGACAAAGGGAAGAAGCGCCATGGCGCTTCGAATGATACAGGGAATTCCGCCAACCGGAAGCAGGACCTTGTTGACCTCCGCACCCATTCTGGATCCTGAACCGCCCGCCAGCAGGATTCCAATCGCTTTCTGATTCATTCGTTCCTTTCATGAGCGGTCAGCGCATCTTCCTGTACGACGCGATAAAGCTGATCCGCCTGCTCCTTTCTCACGGTTTCGGTCACAGAAAGGACTTCATAGGTTCCGAGCCTTTCGCCGAAACGAATCGTCAGCACATCGCCGGGCTTTACTTCGGCCCCTGGCTTGGCGATCTTTCCGTTGACTGTTACCCGGCCGCCGGCACAGGCTTCATTCGCCACGGTACGGCGCTTGATGATCCGGGAAACCTTCAGATATTTATCCAGCCGCATGCAATCCTCCTTCCTTGGCCTTTGCTATGACGCAAGAGCCAATATCCTGTAAAAAATCAAAGATCGTGATCGGACTGCGCTTTGATCAGGGCAGCCTGCAGATCGGAAAGGGTCAGGTTTTCCAGGGAAAAACCGGCCTGAAGCAGCTGACGCTCCGCCTTTTGCCAGGCGTGCTTTACACGATCGACTTCCTGATGCAGCAGAATTTCCGCATCCTGATCCGTGCGATAGCAAAGCTCCGTACAGAGCATGAGCAGCGACATCAGATTTTCAGAGCGAAGGCTGCTGCCGTTCAGCAGGGAGGATGACAGCTGCCGGATTTCGGAGGCTATCATTTCCGGAGGACGCCGCAGGGCAGGAATCTGGCAAAGCTTTTTATTCACCTTGATGGCATATTTCAGAGAGGGCAGCCCCGGGGAAACGTCGTCCAGCGATTCGCCCAGCGTTTTACTGCCTGTTTCTGTGCGCTTCATGCGTTCCCAGCCTTCGGAAATCTCCCTGGCCGTTTCTGCGGAAGCATGCTGAAACACATGAGGATGACGTCGAATCATTTTTTGACAGATCTGGGACAGGACGTCGGTCATCGTGAATTCGTCGTAGCTTTCGCCGATGGAAGCATGAATAAAAACCTGAAATAAAACATCTCCCAGCTCATCCGCCAGGTGGTCCCAGTTTTCTTCCTCAATCGCGCTGACGGCTTCCCATGCTTCTTCAACCATATAGGGACGAAGACTTTCATGGGTCTGTATACGGTCCCAGGGACAGCCGTCAGGCGCCCGAAGCCTGGATACAATCCAGGAAAGATCCCGGAAGGTAAATCGGGTGCGGTGAAGGGGATCGATTCCCGGGAGGAAGACCGCTGCCGTATGGTCATATTCCTTTTGACTGTCAAGCAAATAAAGCGGGATAGACCTGACGGGACGCGGTGAAACAGACGCGGGCGGAAAGAAACAGACGACCGCTTCATCCGGATAGCTGTCCGACAGCTTCAGCTTCACATCACCGGCCAGCAGGGACGAATCCAGCTCTGTGATTAACATCGGAAGGGAAGGATCGGGAGCGGATAAAAGCAGGGAAGCCGCCGTACAGCACTGAAGGGATGAACCCGGCAGCACGGAGACCGGAAGCGAGGAAAGACAGGCTGAAGAAGCGGAGACTCCGGCAAGAATCCGGAGAGAGCCTTCCGGAGGACAGAGCTCCTTTAAGGACAGAACAGCTCCGTCCGAGGAGGGATCCATGACGCAAAAGCCGATTTTTTCATGCCGGGCGCTGTTCCAGAGAAACGCGGCCATCGCCTGATGCATCCTGTCGAAATCATCATATTGACTGTAAAAGGAATCCAGGGTTGAAAACGGAATGGATTTTTCTGTCAGCCAGTCAGCGACAGGGTGACGCCCGGTTCGAAGAAAGAGGGCGCAGCGGCTGGACTGCAGAATATCTGCTGCCTGCACCGTCAGGAGCCCGGGATCACCCGGCCCGATGGCGATTACCAGGATTTCGGGTTTTACTGACTTCATATCCTTATCAGCTTCCTTTCCGCTTGCGACGGCCGAGAACCCGCTTTACGGAAGAAAGATCCTCCGGCGAGACGATTTTCAGGAGTAAGGCCATGGCAAAATAAACGCACACGCCAACCCCCACCTCCAGCAGGGTCCAGAGCCGGTGAAGAGGGAGGATATTGCGCAGCAGGAAGATCGATATGCCCATGACGAGAGAAGAGAGAAGCGGCTTTCCCACCCAGTTTTTCCAGTCAAAGGGAAGACGGGCGTATTTGCATACATAATACAGATTCGGAATCATGGAAACAGAGTAGCACATGATGGAGGCAAAAGGCCCCCCGTGAATATTGACACCGGGAATTCCAACCAGGATATAGTTCATGATGATTTTACAGGAAACGCCCGCAACCAGCGTATACATGGGGATATGCTGCTTTCCAAGCCCCTGAAGAATTCCGCTGGTTGCCTGAACGACCGTAAACAGGACAATTGTCAGGCTGGAGACGGTCAGCAGCTCCCAACCGGTTTGAAACTGGGAGGGTTCCAGGCTCTCCAGATAAAGGAAACCGAAGATTTGTTTTGCCAGAACGCTCATTCCGATGGAACAGGGGAAGCCGAGCACGAAAGCCAGCTTCAGCCCCTGCGCGCTGGCCTGACGGGTTCCTTCCTCATCTTTGACCGCCTGGGCGGCGGAAACGGCGGGAACCAGACTCATGGCGATGGCCAGCGCCAGCGCTGTCGGCATATTGATCAGCCGTATCACCAGGCCGGAAAAAACACCGTAAAGCGAACGTGCGACTTCGTTGGTCAATCCTGAATCCATCATCCGCGGAACCATCATGACAGAATCGACAAACTGAGCAAGGGGAACAATGCATGCACTGATGGTGATGGGGATGGAAATGGAAAACAGCACATTAGCAAGAGAGGAGAAGGAAGCGGCGGGCCCTTCCGCCAGCTGGGGACGGGCTTCAAAAGCTTTTCGCTTTGAAAAGTACTGGATTGCAATCACCGCGGTGGCGATTGCTTCACTGATCGTGATGCCGAGGAGAGCGCCCGCGGCACCTAATGCCAGATTCTGACGGGTTCCGAAATACGCAAGGGGAAGAGAAAAGATCACTTTTCCGATCTGCTCCAGGATCTGGGACACAGCGGTGGGCTGCATATTCTGCTGCCCCTGCATGAATCCGCGAAAAGTAGACAAAGCGCATACGAGGGCCAGGCAGGGAGCGATCGCATGAAAACCTAAGGATGCGCGGGGCTCCTGGACCAGGGCGGTCAGCGAAGCATTGCCGACAAGCATCAGCAGCATAAAAATACATCCCAGCCCGGTCAGCAGCCAAAGCGCTACTTTAAAGACCCTGTGAGCATTCCGGGGATCGTCTTTTGCCAGATAATGGCTGACCATTCTGGAAACCGCGACGGGCAGACCGGCGGAGGAAAGCGTAAGAAGCAGATTGTAGGTTGGATAAACAGACTGATAGATACCCAGCCCTTCCGACCCGATGATCCGGGTCAGCGGGACCGTAAAGAAAAGTCCGATCAGCTTGCAGAGAATGCCGGCAATACTCAGAACAGAGACCCCTCTGATGACGGATCTACCAGCTTTGGATGTCATTAAAACGCCTCCCAATGGTTTACTTTGCCTGCCAGGCGGAACGGGTAAAGAGAATAAGCATGGGGAACAGTTCGAGTCTGCCGGCCAGCATCAGGAAGGAACAGCACAGCTTGCCCCATATACCATATCCGGCAAAATCACTGGCAACGCCGCCGAAACCCGGGCCCACATTGCTGACACAGGTCAGCGCGGCGGACAGATTATCCATGGCTGCGAATTTGCCCTCGAAGGCAAGCAGGAGTCCACCCAGCACAACGAGGAAGACATAGATTACGGTAAAAATCGTAATCTGCGTGATCATGGATTCATCCACCGCTTTACCGTCCAGACGAACGACCTGGACTTTTTTCGGCTGGCCTGTTTTACGGACGGACCGGACACAGGACTTCCAGAGCAAAGCGATCCGAACGAATTTAATGCCGCCGGCCGTGGATCCTGCACAGGCTCCGAGCCACATGGCAAAGAAGATCAGCATCTGGGACGCGACAGGCCAGGCATTGAAATTATACGTAACGAATCCGGTTGTGGAGAAAACGCTGCAAAGCTGGAAGGCGCTGTAGCGGAAAGACTGGAGCAGGTTGTCCTGGTAATAGGAGAGATTCAGAACGGAAAGAAGCAGGATAAAGCAAACGGTAGCTCCGAAGTACCATCGAAACTCCTCGTCCTGAAAAAACGTACGGATCTTCGATTTGGGCGGGGTGATCAGGAAACGGAAATATAAGGAAAAGTTGACGCCAAAGAGGAACATAAAGACTGTAATAACAGCTTCGGCAGAGGGATTGTGGAAGGCTGCAATGCTGCTGGCATAGTTGCTGAAGCCTCCCGTGCCGGCGTTGGAAAGCGCGTGAAGCACCGCGTCATAGGGAGAGAGACCGCACAGTAAAAGCGATAGAAATTCTGCCAGCGTCAGGAGAATATATATCAGGTAAAGCAGCTTTGCGGTTGTGCCCGTGCGGGGAACAAGCTTGCTCAGGGAGGGACCGGGGCTTTCCGCCCGAACCAGATGAGACGTGCGTCCTGTCAGCTTAGGCAGAAGCGCAAGGGTCAGAACAAGAACACCCATTCCGCCAATCCAGTGGGTTGAGGCGCGCCAAAGCATCAGCCCTCGCGGGAATCCCTCGAACCTGGTTAAGACCGTAGCGCCAGTGGTTGTAAAACCGGAAACCGCTTCAAAAAAAGCATCGTCAAATCCCTGGTAAAGGCCGGAAAAATAGAAAGGAAGCGCGCCGCCGATACTGAGAACAAGCCAGCCCAGGGCAACAATGATGAATCCTTCCTTCAGACGCAGATGCGCGTCGGACCTGGAATGGATCATAAACCAAAGAAGCAGGCCGGTCACCAGAAGCGCGAGGAAGCAAAGCGCAAGAACAGGGAAGTCCCCATCCCGAAAATAGAGAGAGGCCAGGATGGAAGGAATCATTGCGGCGGATTCAATCATGAGGATGGCGCCTTGAACCCGAACAATCAGCTTTCTGTTCATCGATAAAGCACCTCGTTCAGATCGCCGATCCCAGATTCTTTGGAGATAATAACCACATGGTCGCCGGACTCGATGACATCGTTGCCGAAGGGAACAATCACCTTACCCTGGTGAACAATCATCGCGACAAGATTTCCGGGCCGGAAGGAGAGATCCTTCAGGGGAATGCCGATATAGGAATCCCCTTCTCGGGCGATAAACTCAATGGCTTCAGTCTTGCCCTCAGCCAAACGGTAAAGCCGCTCTATCTCTGTTCCCTTGCTGTGTTCCCGGGCCCGGACATAGCGAAGAATGGTAGAACAGGTGATGCTCTGGGGACTGACGATCGAATCCAGACCCAGCTGATTCAGGATATCCGTATATGCAGTGCGGGTGTTTTTAGCGATAATTTTGGGTACACCGCTTCGGAAAGCATACATGCCTGTCATCAGATTTTCCTCATCCCGGCTGGAAAGACATATATAGGCATCCATCTGGGTCAGTCCCTGCTCTTCCAGCAGATCCTTTTCCGTTCCGTCGCCCAGAATCACATCCGCTTTGGGGAACTGCTCACTGAAAGCACGGGCTTTTTCAGGATTGATTTCAAATATGGTCATATGAATTCCCAACGGCAGGATCATACGGGCAAGATAATAGGTGATCCGCCCTCCGCCAAGAACCATTACACTGCGAATTTTCAGGGAGTTCCGACCGAGGAAGCGAAAATAATTCGTGATGTTTACCACGTTTCCCGTGATGTAGACCTTATCTCCGGTTTCAACAAAAAAATCGCCGCCGGGAATGATCACCTGGTTGTCCCGTTCAACCATGGAATATTGAACATGCGGGATATTGGGCACGCGGGAAGCCAGCTCTTTCATGGGAATTCCGACAATGACGTCCTCTGCCTGGGCGCGGAATTCAACCATTTCAACCTGCCCTCTGGCGAAGGATTCAATGCTGCCGGCGAAGGGATATCGAAGCAGCTTGCTGATTTCCAGCGCCGTAGCCCGCTCGGGATTGATGGCGGTATCGATCCCCATTTCGTTCTGCAGAAGCATCTGACTTTCATTAAATTCCGGATCCCTGATCCGGGCGATTGTATATTTTGCGCCAAGCCGCTTGGAAAGGAGACAGGCCAGCATATTGGTTTCATCCTCTGCGGCGGCGGCGATGACGATATCCGCCCGGTCAACCCCGGCCTCCACCAGCGTTTTTGCGTTTGCCCCATTTCCACGGATGCAAAGCACATCCAGAGAATCCTGGCAACGGTCAATGACATCCTCGTTCCGGTCGATGATTGTAACGTCATGATTTTCCGCGGTAAGCCGTTCGGCCAGACTGTAGCCGACCTTACCCGCTCCAATCAGCAAAATGCGCATCAGAAAAAAACCTCCTGATCCTCGTAGGACTCCGGATATTTTACCACGATTCAGTCGGATTGAAAAGCATTCTGGCCTGCAGGAGAGGGGCGAAGGCAAATTTTTATGCTTGACAAAAGAAACGAGG
>CAZMFY010000112.1:0-7947 GCA_964565635.1 uncultured Oscillospiraceae bacterium | reverse complement strand
CCCAGGGGAGAAGACAAAAAAGAAGAAAGTCCCTGATTTCTCAAGGACTTTCTTGGATTGGTGGTCGCAACAGGACTCGAACCTGTGACCCCATCGATGTGAACGATGTGCTCTACCAACTGAGCCATGCGACCATATATGTCAACCGATTTTAGAGCTTCATGCCCGTGTCACATCCACGGACGCTCATCGCATCGGGTAAGCGCTTCCTCGCGGAACAGGATGTAGTATAGCACAGGCCGCCGCTCAGGTCAAGCGTTTTTTTGTCAATTCTGGCATTTTCCGGCATTTTGCGGTTGGCGAAGGGTTCCCAGCGTGATTCCGGGAACCCTTGCCGAATGGTTGAAGCCGATGCGGAAGTTCTTCCCGGTCAGATCCTGACAGAGATCCGCAGCGGCGCATCGCCCCCCATAACGCGGACGATGGTTGTATGCTTGTCCAGCTCCGGGTGGACGGTTTCTCCGTCATCCCGGTAAAGCGTATAGGAGGACTCTCCCCTGCCCCAGCAGAGCGCCGTAAAGCGATGGTCATCCAGCTCCGCCGTGTTTTCTCCGCCGCCGCACAGCAGCACGAGACGATTTTTCCGGACGAAAAGCGGGAATTCATGGAGCCCGAAGGCCAGATAGTGATCTCCTTTCTCCAGGGGAACCAGATCGTAATCCGCGCCGGAACGGAAGCGGATGAGCAGCATGTCCTCCGGCAGGTAGACGTACCGGCCTTCCGCGTTCGCTTCGCAGACCGGCGCGATCATGCAGTCCTCCCCCATCATCAGCTGATCCTCCACCCGGATGGCCCGCTGATCCTCCGGGTAGTCAAAGGCCAGCGGTCTGAAAACCATTTCATCCCGCAGCGCCGCCTTCATAAACTCGCTGTAAAGATACGGCAGCAGGGCGTAGCGCACGGACACGGTATCCCGCATCCGCTCCCAGGTTTCAAACCGGTAGATTTCCTGCTTCCGGGTATGCAGGGCGGAATGATTCCGCATCAGGGGCAGAAAAACCCCCAGCTGCAGGAACCGGGCCAGCAGGTCCTCCGTGGTATCGCATCCGAATCCGCCCAGATCGCATCCGCAGAAGAGGAACCCGCACAGATTCATCCCCGGCAGCATCTGCAGGGCCATTTTCAGATGGCTCCACCAGGAGAAGTTATCCCCCTGCCACAGCCCTCCGTACCGGTGAGCGCCTACATAGGAGGCCCGGGAGAAGAGAAGATACCGCCGGTCCGGCTGAAACCGCCGGATTCCCTCCGCCGTGGCCCGGGTCATGGCCGCCCCGTACAGATTGTGAACCAGGTCATGGCGGACCGGTCCCCGCTCCGTCCGGTGATAAAAGCTCCTGTAATCCTCCATATTGTTCGCCATGCCGGAAAAGGAGCTTCCGATGAACCACATGCCCTCGTAGTCCTCCGGGGTTTTCATCTTCTGTTCCGCGGTTTCAAAGCATCGCTGAATCGTTTCTTCCGTAAAGAACAGGGCGGGTTCATTCATATCGTTCCAGAAGCCCTCGATCCCCTCCTCCAGCAGCGGCCGGTAAAGATCCCCGAACCATTCCCTGACCTCCGGCCGCAGGAAATCGGGAAAGCAGCACATGCCCGGCCAGACGGCCGCCTCGAACAGCGTGCCGTCCTCCTTTCTGCAGAAGGCGTCCTGCTTCACCCCGGAATCGTAAGGCGCGTATCCCTCCCGGGCCCGGATACCCGCGTCGATGATGGGGATCAGATGCAGGTGTTTCTCCCGCATCTCCTCATTGAACCGCTTCCAGTCCGGAAAGGAGTCCCTGTTCCAGGTAAAGTTCTGAAAATCCACCATGTAGTCGATATCCAGGCAGATTCCGTCCAGCGGGATCTTTCTGGCCCGATGGTTCTCCGCCACGTCCCGGACCTCCTGCTCCCCCGCGTAGCCCCATCGGCTCTGGATGTATCCGAAGGCCCATCTGGGCGGAATATAGCTGGGACCGATCAGTTCCCTGAATTCCTTCGCGATCTCCCGCAGGCTCCCGCCTTCCACCGTGTAAAAATCCAGGTCGCCGTTTTCGGAGGTAATGACCGCCTCGCTCCGCCGGGTTTCCCCAAGGTCAAAGGTTACTGCTCCCGGATCGTCCACAAAGACGCCGAAAAGCCGGTCCTTCCGGAAGAAGATCAGAAAATTGTGGGAGGCGTACAGGCTCCGCTTCTCCTCCGTATGGTTGAACACGTCCGAATTCCAGGAGCGATACAGATGTCCCCGCTTGTTGATTCCCCGGACGGTCTCCCCCAGGCCGAAGATGATTTCCTCCTCCGAAAGATCAAGGGAAAAGGAAACCGCCTTTTCCTCCCGGCGGACCCTGAAATAGGGAATCTCCCCGCCGTCGGGCTCGATATGTTTCACCACGGCATCCGTCTGGTAGGGGCAGCCGAAAATAAACCTGCGGATCATCTGTCTTTTCTCCTTTTCTTCGACCTTCACGGGCGGCGAAAGCCAGGGCAGCTTCCCCGGGCAGGGGATCTCTCCTGATTCTTCACACAGGCGGAAGCCCGCGGATTCCTTTAAAAACAGGGGCACCCCAAAGGGTGCCCCCGCCATCCTTTTCTTATTTCTGGATCAGGTGGATCGCGAAGCCCGCGATTTCATTCTTCAGATACGTGGCGGTCATCTTGCCGTCCTTGTAGGAGGCCAGGCTCTCATCCTCAAATTCGAAGCCCCGCCGCTCCAGATGCCACCGGGCCCGGCGAATGAAGTTGGTGGCGATGGCGATGTGGCCGTTGGTTCCCTTGAAGGGCTTCTTCATGAGCTCAAAGCCGCCGCCCACGAACATGGAGCTGTTGCCGTCCTTGATTTCCCAGCCCAGCAGCTTCGCCAGCATTTCCGCGTCTTCCTTCGCCTTTTCCGGGGATCCGCTGTTGACGCCCACATGGCGCAGCTCCAGCCCCAGCATCTTATTCACCGCGGAGCGGGTCAGGCTTGTAATCCGATCCCAGTCCTTCGCGACTACCGCGTCCTTGGGAACCATCCAGCTTCCGCCGCAGCAGATGATCTTCGGGAAGGAAAGATAATCCAGCATGTTGTTCTCGTTTACGCCGCCGGTGGGCATGAACCGCATATCGCCGTAGGGCGCGGCCATGCTCTTGATCAGCTTGATGCCGCCGACCGCTTCCGCCGGGAACACCTTCACGGTCTTCAGCCCGAAGCTGAGGGCCGTTTCGATATCGGAGGGATTGCTGGTTCCGGGGCATACGGGGATTCCCTTATCCACGCAGTATTTCACCACGGTGGGATTCAGGCCGGGGCTCACGATGGCCGCCGCGCCCGCGTTTACGGCCCGGTCCACCTGCTCCGTCGTCAGCACGGTACCGGCGCACAGCAGCACCTCCGGCAGGGCTTCATGCACCCGGCGGATGGATTCCTCCGCCGCGGCCGTCCGGAAGGTGATCTCCGCCACCGGCAGTCCGCCGTCGGCCAGCGCCTTACAAAGAGGAACCGCGTCCTCCGCGTCGTCAATCGCGATCACGGGCACCAGCCCGGCCAGAGAAAGCTTATCCAGAAAATCCATGTGAATCGCTCCTTCCCGCTTGATGATTTGTGATTCCGTGGGGAGACTCTGATGGAGTCTCCTACTCTATCAAGAATATCAGAAAGCGGTTGCCCCGTCAATGAAAAACTGCTTCCCGACCGTAAAGGTTTGCAAGATTTTGGGACGCGATAAAAAGAGAGCGGCACCCACCGGTGTCGCTCCCCTCATCGCCCCGCGCTGCGTCCGGCGCCGGAGCCTGTTCTTTCACGCCGCTTCCGCGGCTGAAGTCCTTTTTACTTTCTCATCTTTTCCGCAATGGCTTCCAGGAAGGTTCTGGAGGAGACCCCCTGGGCCTCTCCCTCGTAGAGCATCGCCAGATCCTTGGTCATGATGCCCCCCTCGATGGTCTCCATGGTGGCCTTTTCCAGCTTGTCCGCAAACTGCTGCAGCTCCTGCAGGCCGTCCAGCTCGCCCCGCTTCCGCAGCGCGCCGCTCCAGGCGAAGATGGTCGCCACCGGGTTGGTGCTGGTCTCCTCCCCCTTCAGGTAGCGGTAATAATGCCGGGTCACGGTGCCGTGGGCCGCCTCGTATTCAAACTGGCCGCCCGGGCTGACCAGCACGCTGGTCATCATGGCCAGGCTGCCGAAGGCGGTGGCCACCATATCGCTCATCACGTCCCCGTCATAGTTCTTGCAGGCCCATACGAAGCCGCCCTTGCCCCGGATCACCCGGGCCACGGCGTCGTCGATCAGGGTATAGAAGTAGGTAAGCCCCGCCTCCTCAAAGGCCTCCCTGTATTCCGCCTCGTAGATTTCGGCGAAGATGTCCTTGAACCGATGGTCATAGGTCTTGCTGATGGTATCCTTGGTGGAGAACCACAGATCCTGCTTGACGCTCAGGGCGTACTGGAAGCAGGCATGGGCGAAGGAGCGGATGCTGGCATCCAGGTTATGCATGCCCTGAATCACGCCGGGGCCCTTGAAATCAAAGATCGTCTGGCGGATCTCCTGTCCGTCCTCCCCGGTAAAGACCAGCTCCGCCTTGCCGGCGCCGGGCACCCGGATCTCCGTGTTTTTATAGACGTCCCCGTAGGCGTGGCGGGCGATGGTAATGGGCTTCTCCCAGGTCCTTACGGTGGGGCGGATACCCTTCACCAGGATCGGCGCCCGGAAGACCGTTCCGTCCATAATGGCGCGGATGGTCCCGTTGGGGCTCTTCCACATCTGCTTCAGATGATATTCCTCCACCCGCTGGGCATTGGGGGTGATGGTGGCGCATTTCACCGCCACGCCGTATTTCTTCGCCGCGTTGGCGCTGTCCACGGTCACCTGATCGTCGGTTTCATCCCTGTGCGGAAGGCCCAGATCGTAATATTCCGTCTTCAGATCCACAAAGGGCTCGATCAGCAGCGCCTTGATATCCTTCCACAGGATCCGGGTCATCTCGTCCCCGTCCATCTCCACCAGGGGGGTCTTCATCTGAATCTTTGCCATGTTTCTCTCCTTCTCGCGGACATAAAAAATAGGATTCCGCCGATGGTTATTGTATCCATCCCTGCGGAATCCTTCAAGGCATTTTCCGAAATACAACAGAGAAACAACAAGAGGCTATCTGAAGTCGTTTTCCGCCGCGGCGGAATCCGGCTCCGGCGTGGGGGTCATGAAGATTTCGTAATGCTCATAGTTATCGTCGGAATAGTAGCCCTCCCAGTCCGGGTCATGCTCTTCATAGGTATTGGGGGCTTTGGTCACCTCCGTGCCCACGGAAAGGCTCCCGCCGTCCCAGTATCCTTCCAGGGGAAAGATGATGGTCATCTGCATCCAGTTGACCCCGTCGCGATACTGATTGGGATAGTAGCCATAATACACATACGGCACGGTTCCGTTCAGCGTTTCGGCCTGATCCTCAAAGCTTCTCTCGGGCTCCCCGGCCGCCCTCTGCATCCGCGCCGTAGGCGTTTTCAGCGCATCCTCCCAGGTTATATGCTCCGGATCCAGCGCCTGAAGAAAGGCGGCCGCGATTCTGGGAAAGCGGCTCAGATTGCTGACCCGAACCTGCAGGCTGTTGATGGACCGGTCATAGAGGCTGGCGGTGATCTCCACCTCCTCGGGCATCAGCGCGTCCGGCTCGTCGGTAATGCCGAAGACCGCAAAGCCGGAGTAGGCTTCAAAAAGGCTGTTGATGCCGGGCTCCCCATGCTCCAGCAGGAACTGATCCGCCGCCTCGGCATAGGCCTTCAGCTGCTTCTGTCCTTCGGTATTCTCCGGCCAGGCAATCTCCCCGGCGGCGAAGGTTACGAAGCCCGTCAGCGCCAGGATCCATGCCCCCAGGGCCGCCGCCCATCTCCTCGCCATGCCCCTTGATCCTTTCCTTCCTTTTTTCGAATTCTCGAACCGTCCCGTCTCATCTGATTATTCGCTTCGCCGGGCCCGCGGTTTCCGGGGCCTTCCGGCTCCTTACCATACCTCCGGATCCTTCTGCTCGTTCTTTTTCTGAATCAGATCAGCGCATTTCGCGATCAGCTCCACGGAGCCGGCGATCCCCAGCGCGCCGGTATCCACGCACAGGTCATAGTTATCCACGTCGCCCCAGTTGCCGGTGGCGTAATAGTTGTAATAGGCAGCCCGCTGCTTGTCCGCCTTTTTCAGCTGTTCCTCCGCCTTCAGGGGATCCACGCCGTAATAATCCACGATCCGGCGGATGCGGTCCTCCCTGTCGGCCTTGATGAACACATTGAGCACGTTTTCATGATCCCGGAGCACATAGTCCGCGCAGCGGCCTACGATCACGCAGGGCCCTTCGCCGGCGATGCGGCGGATGGTGTCGAACTGGGCCAGGAAGATCCGGTGCGTCAGGGGCATATCCAGGAACATTCCTCCCGCGTCTCCCGCCGACTGGACGCCGCCCATGACGGAGAAGAGGAAGCCACGGTTGTTCTTTTCGTCATGCTCCTCCAGCAGCTCCTTGCTCATGCCGCTGTCCCTGGCAACCTCCGTCAGCAGCTCCTTGTCATAGAAAGGAATCTCCAGCTTCTCAGCCAGCAGGCGGGCCACATACCTTCCGCCAGAGCCGTATTGCCGTCCGATGGTAATGATTGTATTCGTCATCCCGAATCCCCTCCTTGTGAAGCAATATTGCCTTTTCAGCGGCGCGGCCGCGCCTGTCCCCCTGGTGCCATTATATCATATTCGCCGTCCGGGCGTCAATTTCCTTGCGTTTTCCGGTTCTTTCTGTTACACTTTTCCCCATCCGAAAAGTCCCAAGGAGGCATCTCATTGAAAACGCCCGTAAACCGCAGAACCGTCCGACAGCATCTTGCCTATTCCTGGTGGAAGTACGCCCTGGTGATCGTGCTGGGCGCCGTCGCGGTGAATTTTTATTTTACTGTCACCGCCTACCGCACCCCTCCGGAAAAGAAGATCGAGCTGTACATTTCCGGCGCCTGCGATCAGGAAAAGCTGGACGCGTATCTGGAAAACGTGCGGGAAACCCGCCTGCCGGAGATGGAGGAGATCCTGTCCGTGCAGCTGACCGTCGACAGCACCTACAGCGCCATGCAGCTGACCACCTATCTGGCCGCCGGGGAAGGCGATATCTATGTGCTTCCCCGGGAGCAGTTCGTTTCCATGGCTTCCTCCGGCACCTGGGTTCCCCTGGAGCAGAATGAGACCCTGACGTCGCTGTTTTCGGCCCGGGAAATCTCCCTTCAGTCCGGCTGGCGCCGGGAGGCTGAATCGGGGGAAAGCCATCTGTACGGCATTCCCGTCTCCCGGCTTCCCGGCCTCCGGGAATATCTGTATACGGAGGACGGCTATCTGTGCGTTCTGGTCTCCAACGGCAATGACGCAAACGTCATGAAAATGCTGGAAATTCTCTGTGCAGATATGATCGAATAGCCGGCCGCCGCGGCAAAAAAGCCTTTCTCCCGCCGGCGCGCCCCCGCATCCGGGGGAGACCGCCGTCCCCGGCGGAATGCTGCCTCTCGTTTTCGTCATCCCCGGCTGGGAGGAACGCGAAGGAAAGCGGACCGCCGCGGGTGCGTCAAAAAAAGCCTTCCCCCGCCCGGGGGAAGGCCTTCTTATCATGGTCAGCTGTTTCTGCTGTAGTTGGGCGCTTCCTTGGTAATATTGATGTCGTGGGGATGGCTCTCCGCCAGGCCCGCTCCGGAAATCTTGATGAATTCCGCGTCCCGCCGCAGGGCGTCCACGTCCTTCGCGCCGCAGTAACCCATACCGGAGCGGAGTCCGCCCACCATCTGGAAGATGGTGTCCGCCACCGGTCCCTTGTAGGGCACCCGGCCTTCCACGCCTTCCGGCACCAGCTTCTTGGCATCCTCCTGGAAGTACCGGTCCTTGGATCCCACCGCCATGGCGCCCAGGCTGCCCATGCCCCGGTAAACCTTGTAGCTGCGGCCCTGATAGATCTCCATCGCGCCGGGAGATTCCTCGGTGCCCGCCAG
>CAZMFY010000111.1:0-7976 GCA_964565635.1 uncultured Oscillospiraceae bacterium | reverse complement strand
CCCGACCTCCGGGTTATGAGCCCGACGAGCTGCCAAACTGCTCCACCCCGCGACATCAGGCACGGCTTGCGTGCGAGGGGTATCTTACCGCGATTTGCACCGCTTGTCAAGTCTTTTTTCCGATTTTTCCAAATTCCTTCCGTTTATGTCTCCCTTTGCCCCTATTTATGTCCACGGTCCGGCCTCCAGCGGTTCCAGTTCCTCCCGCTCATTCAGCCGCCAGGCCCGGTGCCGCTCATCCCTTTCCCATTCCGGCATGACCCATCGATCCTCGGGCACATGAAGGCCTATGGGCTTCCGTTCCAGGATAACCCGGGCATAGTCCTGAATGCAGGTCAGCTTCTCTTCCAGCTCCACCCCGAACACCTGCTCCTTCGGGGAATGATGATTGTCGCTGCCCGCCGTCATCAGCAGATTCTTCCGCCTGGCGTAAGCATAAGCCCGGGCATCGTCCAGCGGCCAGTTTCCGGCGTTGGCCGCCTCCGCCCCGTCCGCGAACAGGTCGCCGATCCGAATGATATCCATATAGGCTCTCATCCGGAAGGGATGAGCCTGAATCACGGCTCCGCCGGCTTCATGAACCCTGTCCAGCTGTTCCCGCCGGGTCCAGTGCTCCATTTCCGGATGGGACTTCATGTATTCCTTCGTCAGGCCGTACACCAGATATTCATCGTGGTCGAAGTTCTGTTCCAGTCCGAAGAATACATCCAGCCCCACCTTCAGCCCTTCCTCCAGCGCCTCCTCATAGCCCCGGAAAAAAAGATCGATCCGCTCCTCCCAGGACAGATTCCGGGGAATCGAGGTATTCCCCCCGAAGAAATGATCCGTCATGATGATCCCGGTATAGCCCAGATCCCTGTAAAAACGGACATGCTCCTTCCCCGTGCTGACCCCGCAGGCGCTTCCCTGGCAGGTATGCAGATGGGTTTCATACAAATAGCCCATGCAGATCCTCACTCCCCCGTTTCCGGAGGAGATCATATCATGTTTCCCCTGGGAAAACAACCGTCCGGTTTCCCCGGCTTCTGCGGATTCTTATTCGGCTTCTTCCGCAAACCGCTGAAATTCGAAGCAGATATGCTCCCTGCTGTGGGCGTCGCTGGAGAGCACAAGCCTGGCGCCTCTCTCCCGCAGGTAATTTCGGATTTCCCGGCTGGGGTAGGCGTCCGTCCTGTAGCCCCGGGCAATGGCTCCCGTATTGATTTCAAAAGGGATCCCGGTCTCCAGCAGCCTGTCCGCCGCCTGCTGCCAGGCTGCCCTGTAACGGGGATGCGCGGGATCGAACCAGCGCCGCTGTTCGTTAAACTTGGACACCAGATCGAAATGCCCGATCAGGTCGCACCGTGTTTTTCTGACCACGTCCGCCTCTCTCCGGAAGAATTCCTCCGTCAGCGCATACCAGTCCCCGCAGAAGTACTGCCGGCAGTCCCGCTCCATGTTCTCCGGTTCCCAGTCTACCGGGAGCATGTGGCCGTCCGGCATCCTCAGCGCGTGAACCGATCCGATGACATACTCGTATTCGTCGTCCTCATCCGTATAATAATCCCGCTCAATGCCCCGAAGGATCCGGATCCGATCCCCGTAAAGCCGCTGCAGCCGGGTCAGCTCCCGGCGGTATTCCTCGATCTTTTCCTTCGGCATGGCGGCATCATCCCAGGAAGCCCAGGCGTGATCCGAGAGACCGATACAGCACAGCCCTCGCCGGATCCCCTCCTCAATCATTTTCTCCGGGGTATGCGCGCCGTCGGAAAAGGTGGAATGCATATGTAAATCCGTCATTCTTCTGTCAGTTCCCCGTCATTTTTTCCTGTTTTACCTTGTGATCGATCACGTGGCGGCGGGCCAGCTCATCCCGGATTTCCTCCAGCGAGATGCCCATCTGCGCCATCAGCACCATCACGTGATAGGCCAGATCCGCGATTTCATAGATCGTCTCCGCCCGGTCTTCTCCTTTGGCCGCCACGATGACCTCCGTGGATTCCTCCCCGACCTTCTTCAGGATCTTGTCCAATCCCTTCTCGAAAAGGTAGGTGGTGTAGGAGCCTTCCTTCTTCTCTGTCTTCCGCCCCTGAATCAGCCCCATCAGCCCTTCCAGGGTAAAATCCTGCCGTTCCTCGCTGAGATACACGGGCTGAAAAAAGCAGCTCTCCGCGCCGGTATGGCAGGCGGGGCCGTCCTTTTCCACCACCACCGTCAGCGCGTCCCGGTCGCAGTCCGCGGTTATGGATACGATGTGCTGGAAGTTTCCGCTGGTTTCCCCCTTCAGCCACAGCTCCTGCCGGCTCCGGCTGAAAAAGCATGTCAGCCCTTTTTCCATGGAAATCCGAAGGCTCTCCCGGTTCATGTATGCCAGGGTCAGCACCTCCCTGGTCTTCGCGTCCACCACGATGGCGGGAATCAGTCCCCTGTCGTCAAATTTCAGCTCGTCCACGGAAATCATATGATTTTGTCTCCTTTTTTCAGATTCTTGCCGGAATCCCCGCCGACCGCATGGCCCGCTTCAGTTCCGGAATCTTTACCTCGCCGAAGTGGAAAATGGAAGCGGCCAGTCCCGCGTCCACCTGGGGCAGCCTCCTGAACAGGGTCAGAAAGTCTTCCGTCCGCCCTGCGCCGCCGCTGGCGATCACCGGCACATCCGTCACCCGGCAGACCTGCTCCAGCAGTTCCAGGTCAAAGCCCTGCTTCACCCCGTCCGTATCCATGGAGTTAACCACCACCTCGCCGGCGCCGTCTCCCGTGCCCCGGCGAATCCATTCCAGCGCGTCCAGCCCCGTATCGTCCCGGCCGCCCCGGGCAAAGACCCTGAATTGGCCCTTCACCCGCTTCACGTCCACGCTGAGCACCACGCACTGATCCCCGTATTTCCGGGCCGCCTCCCCGATCAGAGACGGATTCCGGATGGCGCCGGAGTTTACGGAAACCTTGTCGGCGCCGCATTTCAGCACCCGGTCGAAATCCGCCACCCGGTTGATTCCGCCTCCCACCGTCAGCGGAATGAAAACCTGCCGGGCCGTCTCCGTCAGAATCTCCGTAAAGAGCGCCCGTCCCTCCGCGGAGGCGGTGATATCGTAAAACACCAGCTCGTCCGCGCCGCCCTCGCTGTACAGGCGCGCCAGCTCCACCGGCGAATTCACGTCCGCCAGCCCCTGAAAGTTAACCCCTTTCACAACCCGTCCGTCCTTCACGTCCAGGCAGGGAATAATCCGCTTTGTGATCATGTTGCCTCCCTGATGGCTTCCCGCAGGGAAACCGCGCCGGTATACCAGGCTTTCCCAAGGATCGCGCCGTACAGATTCATCTCCCGCAGCTTCCGGATCTCCGCCAGGCTGGAGATACCGCCGCTGGCGGTAATCTGCAGCTTCAGCTCCTTCCGCAGCTCCGCGTAAAGTTCCATGTTGGTCCCCCTCATGGCCCCATCCCGGCTGATGTCCGTGCAGATCAGGGTGGTTACGCCCCTTCGGGCCATCTCATGGCAGAAGGGCAAAAAGGGGATCGCGGATTTCTCCGTCCATCCGGATACCGCCACCATTCCATCCCGGATATCCACGCCCACGGCAATCCGCTCCCCATAGGCCTCCAGCGCCCGGTCCAGAAAGGCCGGATCCCGGACGGCGGCCGTTCCCAGGATCACCCGGTCCAGTCCCTCCTCCAGGCATGCCTTCACCCGGTCCATATTCCGGATGCCGCCGCCCACCTCGCAGAAAAGCCCGGTTTCCCGCTTGATTCCGATCGCTGTCCGCAGATTGGGCATGCTGCCCTCCCGGGCCCCTTCCAGGTCCACCAGATGGATATGGGTCGCCCCTTCCCCCTGAAAAGCCCGTCCAATCTCTTCGGGATGCTCGCTGTAAACGGTCATCCGCTGATAATCACCCTTCAGCAGGCGCACCGCCTTGCCTTCAAACAGGTCGATCGCGGGGAAAACAATCATGCCAACGCCTCCGTTTCGCAGAACGCCTTCAGCAGCTTAAGGCCCGCCTCTCCGCTCTTTTCCGGATGGAACTGACATCCGAACACATTTCCCCGGCCTACGCAGGCGGTCAGAAAGGCTCCGTATTCCGTATCCGCCAGCAGGGAATCCTCGCAGTCCGTCACCGCGAAGGAGTGAACAAAGTACATGTATTCCCCCTGCCGCGTCTCCCGGAAGAGGGGACTTTCCTTCCGGATTCGCAGGGCGTTCCATCCCATATGGGGAATTTTCAGCGCCTGCTCCGGGTCCGCGCCGGTTTCCTTCAGAATCTCCCGTATCGGTCGCACGGTCCCCCGCAGCAGCCCCAGCCCCGGATGCGTCCCGTATTCATGGCTCTCCTGAAAGAGCATCTGCATTCCCAGGCAGATGCCCATCAGCGGCTTCCCCTCTCCGGCGATCTCCCGAATCGTTTCATCCAGGCCGCTTTGCCGAAGCAGCGCCGCTGCGTCGCCAAAGGCACCGACTCCCGGCAGAATCACCCGGTCCGCCCGGCGGATCGTCTGGGGATCTCCCGTTACGCAGACCGTTTCCCCCAAAGATTCCAGGCTGCAGCGAAGGGAAAAAAGATTCCCCGCTCCGTAATCAATCAAAGCCGTCATTTTTTCACAGCATTCCTTTCGTGGACGGGATCTCATCCCCGGCTGCCGGGTCCATTTCCACCGCTTCCCGCAGGGCCCTGGCCACGCTCTTGAAGGTACCCTCCAGAATGTGGTGGCTGTTCCGGCCCGCCATCTGGCGAATGTGCAGCGTGCATTTCGCGTTGCGCACGAAGCCCAGGAAAAACTCCTCTCCCAGCTCCGTATCGAAGGTTCCCACCTTTTCCGTTGGGATCTCCAGCCCATAGCTCAGGCTGCTCCGTCCGCTGAGATCCACCGCCGTCAGAATCAGCGTCTCATCCATGGGCAGCAGCCGCTGTCCGTACCGGCGGATTCCCTTTTTCTCCCCCAGGGCCCGGTCGAAGGCCTGCCCCAGAGCGATTCCCAGATCCTCTACCGTATGATGGTCATCCACCCGCACGTCTCCCCGGCACCGGGCCGTCAGGTCGAAGCGCCCGTGCTTCGCGAACAGCTCCAGCATATGGTCCAGAAACCCTACGCCGGTGTCGATCTCGCTTTTCCCGGTGCCGTCCAGCTCCAGCCGTACCAGGATATCCGTCTCAGCGGTGGTCCTTCTGATTTCCGCCTGTCTCATTTCAGCGCTCCTCCAGCAGCTCCCGGACGGCCCCCAGCAGTGCTTCCATCTGCTCCCGGGTTCCGATCGTAATCCGGTTCCAGTCCCGTATCCGCTCCTGGTCAAACCAGCGGATCAGTATATTTTTCTCCCGCAGCCCGTCCCGCAGGGCGCTTCCCGAAAAGGCCGCATGCCGGCAGAACAGGAAATTGGCCCGGCTGTCCGTCACCCGGAATCCCATGGCTTCCAGCCCGGTCTTCGTCCAGGCCCGGATCTCCCTGATTTCCTCCACGTGTGCCCGGTTATAGGCGTCCGCCTCCAGGCAGGCAATCCCCGCGGCCTGGGCCAGGGCGTCCACGTTATAGGGATTCGTGGAATACTGCAGGGTTTTCAGATCCTGAATCAGGTCTTTCTGCCCCATGGCAAACCCCAGCCGTAATCCCGCCAATCCCCGGGATTTGGAGAAGGTCCGGACCACCAGCAGATGATCGTATTCCCGGATCAGGGGCAGGGCGCTCTCGCCCCCGAAATCCACATAGGCCTCGTCGATCACAACCACGCTGTCCGGATTGCGGTCCAGAATTCCCCGAATGTCCCGCAGGGACAGGGCCAGGCCCGTGGGGGCGTTGGGATTGGCCAGAAAGATCGTTCCTCCGGCAGCATCATAATCCGCCGGGTTCACACGCCAGTCTTCCCTCAGGGGGATTTCCCGGAAGGGAATATGATACAGCCGGGCAAACACCGGATAAAAGCCGTAGGTGATATCCGGAAAAACGGCAGGATGCTCCTCATCGCAGAAGGCCAGAAACGCGAAATCCAGGGCTTCGTCGCTTCCGTTGGTCACAATCAGCTGCTCCGGAGAAATCTCCAGGGACCCGGCCAGTTTTTCCTTCAGCCCGGCGGCTTCCGGATCGCAGTACAGGTTCAGCCGCTCCGCCGTCTCCCGCACCCGATTCCCGATCCCCGGAGCCGGCGGCCAGGGGCTTTCGTTTGTATTCAGCTTGATCAGATTCCGCTGCTTTGGCTGCTCTCCGGGCACATAGGCCTTCAATTGCGCATGCCGCCTGGAAAAGAATCGGCTCACGCCTCTCCCTCCTTCCGGCTCAGCGCGCTGCGGGCATGGGCCTCCAGCCCTTCCTTTCGGGCAAACAGCGCGATATCCTCCGCCACCCGGTTCAGCGCTTCCCGGGTAAAATAGGTAAACTGGGTTTTCTTCACAAAATCGTCCACTCCCAGGGGAGAGGAGAACCGGGCCGTTCCCTGGGTCGGCAGGGTATGGTTCGGGCCTGCAAGATAGTCTCCCAGCGCTTCCGGGCAGTTGCGTCCCAGGAATACGGAGCCCGCGTGGCGCACCTTGTCCAGATAGTCAAAGGGCTGGTCCACGCACAGTTCCAGATGCTCGGGGGCGATCAGATTGGCCGTCTCGATGGCAGCCTCCAGATTCTCGGTGATGATGATCTTTCCCCGGTTCTCAATGGAGGCCCTGGCGATTTCCTCCCGCTCCAGCAGCGGCAGCTGCCGTTCAATCTCTGCCTGTACAGCCCTGGCAATGTCTTCGCTGTCCGTCACAAGCACCGCCGTCGCCAGCCGGTCATGCTCCGCCTGGCTCAGCAGATCCGCCGCCAGATGCCGGGGGTTGCTCTTCCCGTCCGCCACCACGAGGATCTCGCTGGGGCCGGCGATCATGTCGATGCTGACCTGGCCGTAGACCTGCCGCTTGGCCTCCGCCACATAGGCGTTCCCGGGGCCCACGATCTTGTCCACCTTCGGCACGCTCCGGGTGCCGTAGGCCAGGGCCGCGATGGCCTGGGCGCCGCCGGCCTTCACGATCAGATCCGCGCCGCCCACATGAGCCGCTGCCAGGATGGCGGGATTGATCCGGCCGTCCCGTCCCGGCGGGGTGCACAGCACCACCTCCGGCACCCCCGCCAGCTTCGCGGGGATCAGGTCCATCAGCACCGTGGAGGGATAGGCGGCGGTTCCGCCGGGAACATACAGGCCCGCCCGGTCCACCGGAAGGATCCGCTGGCCCATGATGACCCCTTCCTCGTCATTGATCACGAAGGAATTCCGGATCTGCCGGCTGTGGAACTTCCGGATGTTTGCCGCCGCCCTTTCCAGCACCCGCAGGAATTCCGGCTCCACCTGCCGGAGGGCCTCCTCCGTTTCCGACCGGGTTACGGTCAGGCTTTCCAGCCTGGCTCCGTCAAATCTTTCCGTATATTCCAGAAGGGCCTCGTCCCCCCGCTCCCGCACGGCCTTCAGGATCTCCGCTACCCGGTCCGTCACGTTCTCCGTCGGAGCGTTTCTTTCAAAGATTTCCTCCGGGGAAACTTCCCCCATCTTCAGAATCCGTATCATGCTTCTCTTCTCCTCAATCCGTCGGTCAGCCGCTCAATGGCTTCCCTTTTGAACTTGAATCCGCTTTTGTTGGCGATCAGCCGCGCCGAGATGGGAACGATGGTTTCCCGGACCTCCAGATGGTTTTCCCGCAGGGTGGTTCCGGTTTCCACGATATCCACGATCACGTCGCTCAGCCCCAGGATTGGCGCGATCTCGATGCTGCCGTTCAGATGGATAATCTCAATGTCCCGGCCCCGGCCCGCGTAATAGTCCCTTGCAATGCGGCTGAACTTGGTGGCCACCCGCAGGGTTCTGGCCCGGTCCTCCTCGTATCCCTCCGGCGCCGCCACGGCCATCCTGCATTTTCCGATGCCCAGGTCCATCAGCTCGTACACCTCCGGCCGATATTCCAGCACGAAGTCCTACCCCGCCACGCAGAAAACAGCCGCTCCCCGGGCCACATAGATGGCAACATCGCTGGGCTTCACCCAGAAGT
>CAZMFY010000110.1:0-7997 GCA_964565635.1 uncultured Oscillospiraceae bacterium | reverse complement strand
TCTGCCGGAAGATGGTGACCCAGTTCGGCATGAGCGAAGAGATCGGCACCATTTATCTGGGCAGCGATCAGGAAGTCTTCGTCGGGATGGAGTTCGGCCAGACCAGGGAGTACAGCGAGGAAGTGGCGGCCCGGATCGACCGGGAGGTCAGCCTTATGCTGGATAAAGCCTATCAGCGGGCCAAGCGGATTCTCCAGGAAAACCGGGAGAAGATGGACATGCTGGTGGAAGCCCTGCTGAAGCAGGAGACCCTGAACCGGGCGGAGTTCGTGGCCCTGATGGATGAAGGCATCATGCCGGAGGGAGAAGCGGCGGATAAACCCCGGACGGTTCGGGAGATTCTGAAGGAAGCCGCGGAAGAGAACCCGGCGGAGGACCGCCCGGAGCAGACCGGGGAGACCGGAGAGACGGCTTCGAAGCCGGAGGAGGGGCTTCCTCCGCAGGAAGAGAATCACAGGGAGTATTTGAACGATTAAGCAAGGTATGAACAACAAGGGGAAAGGAGGGAAGCGGCATGGCGGACGGACAGCAGCGGACCAGAAGGTCCAGCAGATATGAGCAGACCCCGGACCGGGTGCGCCAGGCGGCCCGGCAGATGAACGGGCAGCAGACGCCTTCAGGCGCAGCCTATGACGCTTCCCGCGGACAGGGATATTCGGGGCCGCAGAATGGCGCCTGGGGCGGCTATGGGCCCTACGGGCAGCCCTATGATCAGCAGGGGCAGCAGGCCTACGATCAGCAGCAGTTCCTGCGCCAGGAGTATGCCAGGCAGCAGGAGTTCGCGAGACAGCAGGAATACCTGAGACAGCAGGCGGCGTGGCAGCAGAACCGGCAGCGGCAGATGGAACGGGAACGGATCAATTCCGAGACCGCCAGCCACGGGGCTTTCCGGGGCTATACGGGCCAGACCCCGGTGATCGGAGGCCCTGGAGGCCCGGCCGGCGGGCCGCCCCCGCAGCCGGGGAAAGGCCGAAGAATCGGCCTGACGCTGGCGGTGATCGCGATGATCGCGGTGCTGGGAGCCGGAGGCTTTTTCGCCGTCCGCAGCTATCTGCATACGAAGGAAATTCATAACGCGGTTTCTCCCTATGACAATCTGTTTGTTCAGGGCGTCTATGTGGACGGCATTTCCCTGGGAGGGATGACGCCGGAGCAGGGGCTGAACTCGGTGCAGAGCCAGATTCAGCAGCGGAATGATGCCTGGAACGTGATCCTGACCTATCAGGGCGTTCAGCTGGCGCAGATCAACGCGGGCATGCTGGGCATGAGCGTGGATATCGGCAAGGTCATGAACGACGCCTGGGCCCAGGGACACGTGGGAGACGAGGAAACCCGATATGCCGCCATGGAGGCGCTGAAGGAGACCCCCTATCAGGCTTATACGGCAACCCCCAGCGGGGACACCTCCGTGATTGACAGCATCCTGCAGCAGGTGAAAAACCAGATTGATACCCCGGCGGTGGACGCCAGCCTGACGGGCTTTGACCCGGGCCTTTCCTATCCCTTTACCTTCCAGCCGGAATCCAGAGGATACCGGCTGGATACGGAGGAGATCCGGGAAGAGCTGTATCACAAGGTGGCGACCATGACCAGCGGCACGGTGGAACTGGTGCCGGAGGTCATCGAGCCCAGCGTCCGTCTGGAGGATCTGCAGAAGCATTATTCGCTTCGCGCGTCCGTATCCACGCCGATCTCCACCTCTTCAGAGGAGGACCGGAACAATAACATCCGCCGGGCTCTCGAATGCATCAACGGCTATGTGCTGCCGGCGGGAAGCCAGTTCAGCTTCAACGGCGTGGTCGGAGAGCGAACGGAGGAAAACGGCTTCTTCCCCGCCATTGAGTACGCCTACGGCGAGCATGTGATGGGGATCGGCGGCGGCGTCTGCCAGGCCAGCACCACCGTATACCAGGCCGCCGTCTGCGCGGGACTGTCCATCGTAAAGCGGGAGCCTCATTCGGACGCAGTGAATTACACGGACTACGGCAAGGATGCCACCGTGTACTGGGTGGGAAAACGGAAGATCGACCTGGTATTCAGAAACAATACGGAGAACCCCATCTATATGGTGGCCGGCGTGCAGCGGGATCCCAACAACAAGAGGCGGCTCGTGGCGAAGGTTTCCATCTACGGGGATGATCTGGAGGGCATCCGGTACGAGATGGCCTGCAAGACGGTGCAGGAGATCGATCCCCCGGAGAAACCAACCTACGTGAAGGATAAGGATGGAACCTACGTAACCTATACGGATCAGGAGAAATCCGTCAGCAAGGCCAAGCCCGGGTATGTGGTGGAAAGCTACCGGGTCAAGTACGAAGGAAAGACGGAGATCGAACGGGTGCTTCTGTATACCGATACTTACCAGCCCAAGGCGGAACGGATTTATGTAGGGGTTACGAAAAGAAACTGACAGTCATCGCGGAGCTTCGGCTCCGCTTTTTTTGTTTTCTCTATTTTATTTTCGCTATGGGCAAACCGGCGCATTTCCTGTAAAATAGGACCGATGATATGCATATTCCTGTTTCTGCGAAAGGAAGATTTCATGAAACTGATTCATCTGTCCGATCTGCATCTGGGCCTGCGGATGCACGGTTTTTCATTGCTGGAGGACCAGCGGTTCATCCTCCGTCAGATCCTGAGTATCATCGATGAAGAAGCGCCGGACGGGGTGATTCTGGCGGGGGATCTCTATGATAAAGCGGTTCCCCCGGCGGAGGCCGTCCGGGTTTTTGACGATTTTCTGGTCAGCCTGGTCCGGCGCCGGCTGCAGGTCTTCATCATTGCGGGCAATCACGATTCCCCGGAGCGCATCGCCTTCGGAGGCCGGGTCATGGACGCCAGCGGCATTCATCTGTCCCCGGTCTATGACGGGAAGCCGGTGTCCGTTCCCATGAAGGATGAATGGGGCACGGTCCGGATTCATCTGCTTCCCTTCCTCCGGCCCGCCGCGGTCCGGGCGGCTTTTCCGGAGGAGGCGGAGGGCATTTCCAGCTATACGGACGCCCTGCGGACCGCCATCGGGCATATAGACCTGGATCCCGGCGAGCGCCATGTGCTGGCGGCCCATCAGTTTGTCACCGGGGCGGAGCGCAGCGAATCGGAGGACGTGAACGTGGGAGGCGCGGACAATGTGGACGCGGAGGTCTTCGCGGCCTTCGATTATGCGGCGCTGGGGCATATCCACCGTCCGCAGCAGGCCGGATCGCCCCGAATGCGGTACTGCGGCACGCCCCTGAAATATTCCTTTTCCGAACGGAACCACCAGAAGTCCGTGACGGTGGCGGAACTGAGGGAAAAGGGCAGCCTGACCCTCAGGACGGTGCCCCTCCTTCCCCTGCATGACGTGCGGGAGGTGCGGGGGACCTATGAAGCCCTGACCCTGCGGTCCGCCTGGGAGGGAACGCCCCGGGAGGATTACCTCCATATCATCCTGACGGACGAGGAGGACGTGCCGGACGCGATGCCCCGCCTGCGAAGCATCTACCCCAATCTGATGAAGCTGACCTATGACAACACCAGGACCCGCTCTCTGGGGGTGCTGGAAACCGCCGGGGAGCCGGATCAGAGAACAGAGATGGAGCTTTTCGCGGCGTTTTACGAAAAGCAGAACGGGCAGCCTCTGACGGAGGAACAGACCCGGTTCGCCCAGGCGCTGCTGGAAAAGGTTCGGGAGGAGGACGCATGAGACCTTTGACGATGACCCTCTCCGCCTTCGGCCCCTACGCCGGACGGCAGGAGATCGATTTCCGCCCGCTGGGGGAGCGGGGGCTCTATCTGATTACCGGGGATACGGGCGCCGGCAAAACCACCCTGTTCGACGCGATTACCTTTGCCCTGTACGGGGATTCCAGCGGCGGCAGCCGGGACGGGACCATGCTCCGCTCCAAGTACGCGGGGGAGGAGGTTCCCACGGAGGTGACGCTGACCTTCCTCCACGGGGGAAAAACCTATACAGTCCGCAGAAACCCGGAATATCAGCGGAAAAAGGCCCGGGGGGAAGGAACCACCAGACAGCCCGCCGGGGCGGAGCTGCTCCTTCCGGACGGCTCGGCGGAAACGAAAGCCAACGAGGTGACCCGGCGCATTACGGAGCTGCTGGGATTGGACAAGGACCAGTTTCGACAGATTTCCATGATCGCCCAGGGGGAATTTCTGCGGCTGCTGACCGCCTCCACCCCGGAGCGGCAGAAGCATTTCCGCCAGCTGTTTCATACGGGGATTTTTCAGCGGTTTCAGGAGGAACTGAAGGCGGAAGCCTCCCGGCTTTCCGCGGAGCGAAACGCCGGGCTTCACGGGATGCGGCAGCTGATCCGGGACTTTGCGTGCGCTCCGGAGGATCCCCTGCTGTCCCCGCTGGAAGCCCTGAAGCAGGAGGACTTTCCGCTGCCGGAAACCGCCCTGGGGCTGGCGGACCGGCTGATGGCCGGAGACCGGGCCCGGGCAGAGCGGGAAAGCAGCGCCCTGGCAGAGACGGAAAAGCAGCTGAACGATCTGATCGCCCTGATCTCCCGGGGGGAGGAGCAGCAGCGCACCCGGAGAGCCCGGGAGAAGGCGGAGACGGAGCTGAAGGCCCTGCTTCCCCGGCAGGAAGCGCTGCTTCGGGCCCAGGCGGAGGCGAAGGCCCGGGAGCCGGAAGCGGAGGCTTTGCAGCGGGAAGGAGACAGGCTGGGGTCCCTGCTGCCGGACTATGATCTGCTGGAGGAACGGCGGGGAAAGGTCAGGTCCTTCGAGGAGGGCATCGAAAAAAGCCGCCGGATGCAGCGCCGGATGGAGGACAGCCTGCTGGCGCTTCAGGAGGAAACGGCCCGGCTGAAAGAGGAAGCAAAGGGGCTGGAGAACGCGGGGGCCGACCTGCTCCGGCTGGAGCATGAGGAAAAACAGCTGCGGGAGCGGCGGGAGGCGCTGACCGCGCTGCAGAAGGAGGAAAATTCCCTGCAGAAGGCCCGCCGGGAGCTGACAATGCTTCAGGATGCCTACCGCCGGGCGGAAGAAGAATCCGACCGGCTGGGCGCCGCGGCGGAAAACCTGCGGAGAGCCTTCAACCGGGAGCAGGCGGGGCTCATGGCGGCCCATCTGCGGGAAGGGGAGCCCTGCCCCGTCTGCGGGTCCACCCTTCATCCCCGAAAGGCGGAGCTCTCCGCGGCGGCGGTGACGGAGGCGGAGGTGACCCGGGCGGAAAAGGAAGCCGGGGAGGCCCGGCAGCGGGCGAATCTGGCCAGCGGAAAGGCCGCGGAACGGAGAGGCGCGCTGACCGGCGCGGAAGCGGGATTCAGAGAAAAAGCCGGCGCGCTGCTGGAGGATGCGCAGCCGGGGGAAGAGGCGGCGGCCATCGTTCGGGCCCTGGCGGGGACGGATCAGGCCCTGGAGGCGCTGCGGCGGGACAAGGGGCAGGAAACGGAGCGGCTTCGGCGCCGGGAGACCCTGGGCAATATGATCCCGGAGCGGGAAAAACAGATGGCGGAGGAAACCGGAAAGCTGGAGGACCTGCGGGTGCGCACCGCAGGAGCCGCGGGAACGCTGGAAAGCCTGAAAAATCAGATTGCCGCCCAGGCGGAGACCCTGCCATTTCCCACCAGGGAGGAGGCGGAGGCCCGGCTTCAGCTTTGCCGCCGCCAGGCGGAAACCCTGCGGAACGCGCTGGAGCAGGCCGGCCGGGCCGTTACCGCCCTGGAGAAGCAGATCGGAGAAAAGCAGGCGGAGATCCGCCAGTCGGACGCGCTGCTCGCAGGAGCGGAAAGCATGGATCTTCCCGCCCTCCGGGAGGAGCAGGCCGCGCTGTCCGGGGAAAAGGACCGCCGGGCCGCGGCCCTTCGCCGGACGGAAGCCCGCCTGGCAGCCAATCAGCAGGCCGCCTCCCGGCTGCGGGCGACCCTTTCCGACCTGACCGCCATGGAGGAAAAGGTCCGCTGGGTGACGGCCCTGTCCGCCACGGCCAACGGAACCCTCAGCGGAAAGGAACGGGTCATGCTGGAAACCTGGGTGCAGATGACCTATTTTGACCGGATTCTGCGCCGCGCGACCATACACCTGATGGCCATGAGCGGAGGAAGGTACGATCTGATCCGAAGGGAAAACCCGGATAATCTCCGATCCCAGAGCGGCCTGGATCTGGACGTGGTGGATCACTACAACAATACGGTCCGGAGCGTCAAAACCCTCTCCGGCGGCGAGTCCTTTCTGGCCTCCCTGTCCCTGGCCCTGGGGCTGTCGGAGGAAATTCAGATGAGCGCCGGCGGCATCCGGGTGGAGACGCTCTTCGTGGACGAAGGCTTCGGTTCCCTGGACGAGGAAACGCTCTCCCTGGCCATGAAGGCCCTGCAGGGGCTGACGGAAAGCGACCGGCTCATCGGGATCATTTCCCATGTGTCCGAGCTCCGCCGGGAGATCGACCGCCAGGTGATCGTGACAAAAGATCAGACCGGGGAGAGCCATGTCAGGGTGGTCCGCTGAAAAGATTCCTGATGATCGGGCAAGAGGCTGCTCCCTGTGATATGTCAAGGATAGGCATGGAAAGGATGCCAGACAAAAAGTGCCCTTTCAGCCGGAAAACATACAGCAATTGTATTCATTGACAGATAGGCAATAGAAAGGTATGATGAACGCATCATTTTGGACTGCTTCCGGCTCAGAGAAAAGGAGATTATACTGATGAAAAAAAGGAGAAGTATTATAATCCCAGCTTTGGCACTGATAATGGCAATATGCGCGGTTTCCTTTGGAAATGGAGAGATAAAGAAGGAAGTAACCGCCTATGGACCCAATGCTTATCTGATGTTTGCGAATGGGGATTGGAGCGTCCAGAATAATGGCGTGGAGAGCGCGAAGGGGATCACGGTTTATCCAGCGGAGATTCGGTCGGAAGGTTTCTATTCCGTTGCGCTGGAGTTTGATATTCCTTCTGAAGGAGTCTCTTTTGCTGCCATCGGGATTAAAAACGGAGAGCATGATCTTCCCGGTGCTACCATCCGAATCGATGCCATCCGGATCAATGATAAACCTATAGAATTCTCCAAGGGATACACTACATCCGATGACGGTGCAGAAACTCGTATGAATATCTACAGGGAATGGGGCGGAGACGTGCTACCGGAGGAGGCTCGTAGTTGGGACGGATCCCTGGAAGGGGCTTCTTCCATGATTCTGGATCCGGCTCTTTTCATGGAAGTCACTCTGCTAGAAGTGGATTTCACCGTCTTCTGTCCCAGTCAGGATTAGCCTTTCTGATGTGTGTAGCTACTCGCAGGAGGATCGAGAACCGGACGGAGAAAGCTCGGAAAATGTCCGGGTAGATGCAAACATAACGAGACCGGGGAGATTGCTCCCCGGTCTCGTTGTTTGGTGCACCCGGCGGCGCACGTTTCTAACGGGTGAAAGCCACGGACCCGTCCGGCAGTGGGAAAAGCCCGGTCCTTTGATTATTCCAGCTCGAAAGCGCCGGTATACAGCTGATAGTACTGGCCCTTCTGGGCGATGAGCTGATCGTGGGTGCCCCGCTCGATGATCCGGCCGTGATCCAGCACCATGATGACGTCGCTGTTCTGCACGGTGGAAAGCCGGTGGGCAATGACGAAGACCGTACGCCCCTGCATCAGCCGGTCCATTCCCTTCTGCACCAGGGCTTCCGTCCGGGTATCAATGGAGGAGGTAGCTTCATCCAGAATCATGACCGGGGGATCCGCCACCGTAGCCCGGGCGATGGAGATCAGCTGGCGCTGGCCCTGGCTCAGGCCGCTGCCGTCCCCGGAGAGAACGGTCTGATATCCGTCCGGAAGGCGGGTAATGAAGTCGTGGGCGTTGGCCAGCTTGGCGGCGGCGATGCATTCCTCATCGGTGGCGTCCAGCTTGCCGTAGCGGATATTATCCATGACCGTACCGGTGAAGAGGTTCACCTCCTGCAGCACCACCCCCAGGGAGTGGCGCAGATCCGGCTTGGCGATCTTGTTGATATTGATGCCGTCATAGCGGACCTTGCCGTCGGCGATATCGTAAAAGCGGTT
>CAZMFY010000109.1:0-8089 GCA_964565635.1 uncultured Oscillospiraceae bacterium | reverse complement strand
TTCGATGATCTTCAGCTTCATTTCCTTGCCGACGAAGTCAGCGATCTTTTCCACATACCGCTGGCTCAGCTGGCTGGCGGGCACGAAGGCGCGAATGCCATCCACGTTGGCAATCAGGCCGCCCTTTACGGCTTCCTTGCCGACGCCGTCCACATACTCGCCCGCTTCATATTTGGCCATCAGGGCTTCCCACGCTTTGCGATTGACGATGTTCCGCTGGCTCAGCATCACATTGCCTTCGCCGTCATTCACCTTGACGACTTCGACTTCAATTTCATCCCCCAGCTGGACATCCTGGTCCACCAGATCCTCCCGCTTGATCAGCCCGTCGGCCTTGTATCCGATGTTGACGCTGATCTCATCGTCGGTGATCTGCACAACCTTGCCCGTAACCGTCTGTCCATTCCGGATCCGGACCATGGTCGCTTCGACCTGCTGCATGAAGTCTACATTGTTCTCCTCTTCAGGGGTCTGGGTCATTTCCTTGTTCTCCAGTTCGCTCATGCGTGTGACAACCTCCTTAAGTGAATCCGACGGAGTGGACGCTCCGGCGGTGATCCCAATCAACCCGGGACCTGTATTTGCAAAGGCTGACGGAATTTCCGCCGCGCACTCTACCAGGATTGTATCCGGGCACCGGGCCCGGCAAAGCTCGAAGAGCTTTCTTGTATTGGCGCTGTTCCGGCCGCCCACCACGATCATCCGGTCCGCCCGGGAAGCCAGCTCCTCGGCTTCCTGCTGGCGCACCTGCGTGGCGTTGCAGATGGTGCAGTGGCTTTCCAGCCGGGGAATCCTGCGCTTCAGCACCGCCAGCACCGCTTCCCACCGCCGCCGGGGGAATGTAGTCTGGGCCACCGCCAGCGCCCGATCCATGGGAGGCAGCATTTCCGCTTCCTCCGGGGTGGAGACCGTATAAACCGGCCCACCGGCCCATCCCGCCGTCCCCTGGACCTCGGGATGCTCCCGCTCCCCGGCCAGAATCATCGGCGTCCCGTCGGCCGTTCCTTCCGCCACGATCCGATGCAGCCGATCCACGAAAGGGCAGGTCAGATCCAGCACCCGGCAGCCGGCAGCCTCCAGGGCTTCCAGCACCTGCGGCGCCACGCCGTGGCTGCGGATCAGCACCCTCCGGCCTTCCGCCTCCTCCGGGCTCGCAATCGGCGGCAGGCCTTTTTCCGCCAGCTGCCGCACAACGCCCGGATTATGGATCAGCGCTCCCAGCGTACAGGAGGGAATTCCCTCCCCGGCCGCGGCCTCCGCCGCCTGCACTGCCCGGCTGACCCCCATGCAGAAACCCGCATGCGCGGCAATCTCAACGGTCATCCCCGAATCCTCTCGCTAAAAAAGCTCTAATTTCTTCTTTTTCGACGTTCCTTCCTGAATTCCTTCTGCCCAAAAAAATTTTTTTTATTTTTTTTGACGGCTGTTTTCCGGGAGGAAACCGTCTTTCCGGCGCGCCTCCGGGGGGGAGCTGTTGCCGGCGATCTCCGCTATTGTCCGGCCTTCGGGGCGTTTTCCGCGATCATCCGCCGGAAGGTCTCCCGCATCCGTTCGTTCAACGCCTCGCAGCTGTCCTTATTGACCCCGCTTTCCAGCAGATCCTCATAGGGGATGTCCTCCCCCACGTAGGCATTGGTCCGGCGGAAAAACTTCAGGGGTTTGTCGATATACACCGGAACCAGCGGCGCCTTGCTTCGCAGCACGATCAGGCTGGTGCCGTTTTCAATCTGTTCCATCTGGCCTTCGTGATGCCTGGTTCCCTCCGGAAAAATCACCAGCACCTTTCCCAGGCGGACTGCCTTCATGCAGGCCCGCATGGCTTCCATATCCGTATGATGCCGGTCCACCAGAATGCAGTGCAGGTTCGTCAGGCACCGGATCAGGAACGGATTCTTTCCCAGTTCCTTTTTCCCGAGGAAGACGCATTCCTCCCGAAGCGGGCAGGCAATCGCCACCGGATCCAGGGCGTGCTGGTGATTGGCGATCAGCACGAAGGGTCCCTTCCGGTCCCGGATCTTTTCCAGCCCGTGATATTTCACCGGCATCAGCACCTTGACCAGCACCCAGGCCAGTCTCCGGGCCACCGCGTACAGCGCGGTTTTCTTTTCGGTTACCGCCTCAGCAGCCATGACTGATCGCCTCCGCCAGCTTTACAATATGATCCACCACCTGGTCAAAGCTCATGTCCGTCGTATCCACCAGCACCGCGTCCTCCGCCTGCCGCAGGGGTTCCACCGGCCTGTGCATGTCCTGATCGTCCCGGGCCAGCACCTGCTTCAGCACTTCCTCCAGGGTATCCTTCGCTCCCTTGGCCTGCAGCTCCAGCCACCGGCGCCGGGCCCGTTCCTCCGGGGAGGCGGTCAGGAAAATCTTCAGCGGCGCGTCGGGCAGCACGGTGGTGCAGATGTCCCGCCCGTCCAGAATCATATCCTGCCGGGCGGCCAGCGCCTGCTGCAGGGCCACCATCCGCTTCCGGACGCCGGCGTACCGGCTGACCGTGCTGGCCGCCATGCTGACCTCCGGCGTCCGGATCAGTCCGCTCACGTCCGCTCCGTCCAGAAGGGTTCTCTGGCCTTTCTCCCCGACCTGAACCGCCAGCTCCAGCCTGTCGCACAGCCCGGTCATGGCCTCCTCATCCTGAATGTCCATTCCTTCCCGCAGCGCCTTCAGCCCCAGCGCACGATACATGGCGCCGGTGTCCAGATGCAGAATTCCCAGCCGCTTTGCCACCGCGTCCGCGATGCTGGATTTCCCGGCGCCCACAGGCCCGTCCATTGCGATGTTCAGCCTTGTCATCCCGTTCTTCCTCCCCGCTTCTTTTCCGGGCTATTATACCCCCGCCCGCTTCTCCCCGCAAGTGCAATCATCCGCGGCCGGATCTGAAATCATTTCATTCCGTCTCTGCATTGGTCTGATTCCGTCCGTGTTTTTTATTTGATTCCGGGCTTGAGTCCCCCCGAAAAAAAGTTTATAATATCACGGTCACGGGCCTTTTCCCCGGGCAGAAAAAGGAGGAGAAATCGTTGTCCTGGTCTTTCTTTGCCTATCTTTCCCGGCTGAAGCTGATCCGCCGCTGGTCGCTGATGCGCAACACCCAGCCGGAAAACGACGCGGAGCATTCCCTGCAGGTGGCCATGATCGCCCATGCCATTGCCGTCATGGGGCGGGATCGGTACGGCCGGGATACGGATCCGGAGCATGTGCTGTCCCTGGCGGTGTATCATGACGCCACGGAGGTCATGACCGGGGATCTGCCGACGCCTGTCAAGTATTATTCCGAAGAGCTCCGGGATGCCTACCGCCGGCTGGAGGATCTTTCGGCGGACCGGCTGGTGGCCCTGCTCCCCCATGATCTGCGTTCGGCTTTCCGACCGTACATTCGTCAGGAAGCCGGCTATGCCCGGGATATCGTCAAGGCCGCGGACAAGATCAGCGCCTACATCAAATGCCTGGAGGAGCAGCGGGCCGGCAACCGGGAATTTGATTTCGCCGCGGAGAATATCCGGCGCACGCTGGAGTCCGCCGCCTATCCGGAGGTCAGGGATTTCCTGCGGGATTTCCTGCCCGCCTTCGATCAGACGCTGGATGAGCTGAATCATCCCACAGAGACGGAATAAGCCGAAAGGCTTCTGATCCCTCACGGCCGAACGAGCCGAACCATCCCACAGAGACGGATTAAGCCGAAAGGCTTCTGATTCGCCACGAAAGGAGAACATACGTGAAAAAGATACTGTCATGGCTGCTGATCCTGTGCCTGCTGCTTCCGGTCCTGGCCCTGGGCGAGGAGGAGGAAGAAGAAATCCTGCTGGACGATCTTCTCGAGGAGGTTCCCCCGGAGGGGAGCGCGGAGAGTGAGGACGGGGATTATATCATCGATGAGGAAACCGGGGAAACCTTTCTGCTGACGGAAACGGAGCAGGAGCACCTGGATACTCTGCTGGAGGAAAACCCGGAGGAGGACGACGGCATCGACCCGGATTCTCTGGACCTGAATCCCAACCTGCCGGACAACGTGCTGAATATCCTGCTGATCGGCGTGGATACCCGCAGCAGCGATCCCCAGGAGATCGTCGGCCGGGGGGATACGCAGATCATCGTGTCCATCAACCGGGATACCGGCGCCATCTCGATGGCCTCCATCCTGCGGGATTCCCTGGTATCCATCCCGGGATACAGGAACAAGACGAAAATCAACAGCGCCTTCATGTACGGCTGCAACAGGATCAAGAACGACAACATCCCGGGGAAGGTACGCAGCGGCGCGGCCCTGGCCATGCGGACCGTCAACAAGAACTTCCAGATGAACATTGAGAACTACGTCGCCATCAATTTCAACGGGCTGGCTTCCATCATCGACGCCCTGGGCGGCATCGATATCGAGCTGACCAAGGCGGAAGCCAAATATATCAACAGCTACCTGAAAAAGCATCCGCCGGCCTATGACAACAAGGCCAAGGGCGAGCGGGTGCCCCTGGAGGCGGTGGCCGGGGTTCATCATCTGGACGGGGTACAGGCGGTCATGTATGCCCGGACCCGCTCCCTGAAGGGCGAAAACGACTTCAACCGGACGGACCGGCAGCGCAACCTGCTGGATCTGCTGCTGAAAAAGGTCCTCTCCGATCTGGATATCACCACCCTGATGGATCTGATCGACACCGCGGTGACCTACGCGGATACCAACCTGAATTTCCAGACGCTGTTCGAGCTGGCCCGGTCCCTGCTGCCCGTGCTGATGGAGGCGGACAGCAGCGCTTCCCTCTTCGAGCAGATGCGGATCCCCATGGATAAATCCTATTCCTACGATACCTATAACGGGGCCTCGGTGGTCCGGTATAACATGACCAAGCACGCCACCGCCCTGCACGAATTCATCTACGGAGCCTATTATCCCGCCAAATAATTCCGCGGCTTCCGGCTCCAAAAAACGGGCGTCCCATTCGGGGCGCCCGCTTTTCTTTGCGGTTTCAAAGCCGAAGGTCCGGGACCTGCTTACACGCTCAGCCTCCGGTCCATAATCCAGGCGGTGACCACGTACTGGATCGCGGCAAAAGCCAGAGAAATCAGGCCGTAGACGATGAGCACGTCGAAAACGTTCCGGATCGGGGCGGTCAGGGTCTGGGTGATCCAGCCGGTGAACCAGGACAACAGCAGGAATAACAGGAAGCTGATGATGCCGTTGTGCTTCCGGCCGTTGAGCAGGGCCGCGCTGATCACAACCGCCAGATACGCGGTCGTAACCATGGAAATCCAGGCGGTGGACAGCTGAAAAATCACGGCAGCCACGCTCCGCAGGTCGATCTCGATCTTCCGCCCGCCGATGGTAAAGCTGGACAGCAGCTCCTTGATCATCTCCCACAGCTGATTCAGCTGCCCCATCTTGCCGAAGAGCAGCGTGATATCCAGCACGCCCAGGGCCAGGAAAAAGGCGCCGGCCAGCAGGATGGAAGCCCCGCATTCCAGCACTTTCGCCCCCAGAATCCGATAGCAGCTGTTGGGCGTCATGAAGAGCATGTAGCTCTGGCGGGTGTTCATATCCCGGTGCAGCGTCACAATGCTTTCGAGGCCCATGATCAGAAGCCCGCCGAAGGCCAGGAAGGTCAGCAGCAGAACGGAGATGCTCAGGGTCGTTTCATTCTCCCCGTAAAGGCCGTAGAGAAAGGCAAGCTCGGCGACGGCGGTGATTCCCAGCAGCACAGCCTTGGTAAACCAGGTTTTCCGAAGTTCATATTTCATCAGTTTCAGCATTTTGCTCATTCCTCCGTATGTCCGTATATCTGGCGGTACCGGTCCGCCATGGAAATTCCCCGCTCCATGCGCATGGTTTCCAGATCCACGCTTTCCACAAGCCGGCCCTCGGAGAGATACACCGCCTGATCGGCGATGGCTTCCATTTCCTCTACCAGATGGCTGGAAAGCAGCAGCAGCTTGTCCTCCGTGGCATATTCCAGAATGCTGGCGCGGATTTCATCCCTGGTCAGCAGGTCGATGCCGTTGAAGGGTTCGTCCAGCATGTAGACCTTCGCGTCCCGGGCCATCGTCACGGCGATCTTCAGCTTGGCCATCATGCCGGAGGAGAGATTTTTGCACTTCAGATCCTCCGTCAGCTCCATCCGCGCCAGCAAGGCCCGGTACCGCTCCGGGGAATAATCCTCGAAGAAATCCTCGTAATACTTTCCCACGTCCTTCACGTCCATCCAGGTGTAGAAATAAGGCTCTGTGGACATGTAAGCGATGTGCTTCCGACTCTCCACCCCCACGGGCTGCCCGTCAAACAGGATTTCTCCGGAGGTGGGCTTGATCAGGCCAGCCGCCATTTTCATCCAGGTGGTTTTTCCGCTTCCGTTGGGCCCCAGCATCGCGTATACATGGCCCTTTTCCAGCTGCAGGGATACATGATCCACCGCCGTCTTTCCTCCGAATACCTTGGTCAGGTTTTTGCTTTCCAGCATGCTTTTCATTCCTCCTTCAGAATCATCCGAGCCGCTTCTTCCCGGGAAATACCCAGGGCGCTGACCTGCTTGATAAAATCCTCCGCCGCCTGGCGGGCTCTTTCCGTCCGCAGGGCGGCAATCCTGGCCGGATCCCCGGTTACATAGGTTCCCATCCCCCGGCGGGTTTCACACAGTCCGGCTTTTTCCAGCTCCTGATATACCCGGGCCGCGGTGTTGGGATTGATCCCGTAGGTCGCCGCCAGATCCCGGCCGCCGGGCAGCTTGTCCCCGGGCTTTCGCTCCCCGCCGGCGATGGAGATTTCGATTTCCTCCATCACCTGAAGCCAGATGGGACGCGTCGAATCAAACCGCATGGGTGCCTCCTTTCCTTAGCGCCTTAGTGCACTATATTCATAATACACTAATACGATCATGCTGTCAACCCTTTTTTGAAAACTTTTTTTGATGATCCCTGTCCGGCCCCTCCGTCCCCATGAAAAAAAGGCTGCCGCGTCTGCGGCAGCCTATATGGCAGCGCCTGTTCTCCTTCGAAACGCCGGGAAAGATCTCCGCCGGCCGCCCTTCTTCCGGGAGGGGGGTGCCGGCCTTCACCGGATCTCTTCCCCGCCGGCCAGCGGCCCGCGCGCTTCTCCCTCCAGAATCCGCTTCTTCAGCCCGGGGGTGATCCGGAACCGGGTGGGATCAAAGGAGATCTCCTCTCCCGTTTTCCGGAAAATGGCAAACTTGATGGGCACGCCCATGGATCTGTATTTGATTTCATGCTCCGACAGGTAGTTCGGTTCGAACCCGCTTTCCGCCAGATCCCAGGTGATGTATGCCGTTTCGAAACCGCACAGGGAAAAATACACCCGGGAATCGTCAAAGAGGCAGTCGTCGTCTGTCTTGAACCAGATTTCCCCCTCCGGCCGGAGAATCTTCCGGTACTGGGCCAGCTGCCGGGGATGGGTCAGCCTCCGCTTCTCGTGCTTGGGCCGCTCGCTCCAGGGGTTGCAGAAGGAGATATAGATCCTTTCCGCCCCATCGTTTTCGTCGAAGCAGCGATCGATCAGGGCGATATCCGCCCGCAGCAGCCGGATGTTTTCCGGATGCCCCTCCTGGGCCGCGGCGATGTTTCTCCGGGCATCTCCCAGCACGTCCGGGCTGATGTCCACCGCCACATAGTTCACGTCCCTGTTTTCCGCGGCCATCCGGGCGGTGCTGACGCCCTTGCCGCATCCCATCTCCAGATGCAACGACGCCTCCGGCCGGGAAAAAGCTTCCCGCCAGTGTCCCTTCCGTTCTTCGCCGTCTCCATCAAACCACTCGCAGGCCTCCAGCTCCGGCCTGGCCCATTTTTTCCGCCGAATATGCACTCTTCCCGTGCCCCTCCCCGATGTTTTACCCCCGCATTGTATCACCGGACGCGGCCCGTGACAAGCAAAGATCCCTCCGCAGTTTCCCGCGGAGGGATCGATTGGTTGATTCGGATCAGCGAATCAGCGTGATGTTCCGGAACAGGCTGACCAGGGTATTGGCGACGGTGGACATGGTCTTGATGAAGATGTCCAGGGCCACGCCCACCACGTCCTTCCGGGTGTCGCCCACGGTGTCGCCGGTGACCGCGGCCTTATGCGCCGCGGATCCCTTGCCGTAGCCCT
>CAZMFY010000108.1:0-8141 GCA_964565635.1 uncultured Oscillospiraceae bacterium | reverse complement strand
CGGCGCCCGCCGCGTCATGCCGGGCCGGAAGCCAGAAACGGAGGAAGCCCGAAGGCTTCCTCCTTTGATTTCTCCGGAAATCAGAAGGGATAGTTCGCCACGTTCTCGGCGGTGAAGACAACGCGCTCGGGCAGCAGCACCACGCCGTTGTTCTCCGCGGCGGTCTCCTGGCCTTCCACCAGGTCGCTGTTGGCGAGGATTTCGACTTCGCCGATGCCGGGGATGTCAATCTTGTCGCCCACATGCACGGTGTTGCCCGCGGAGATGTAAGCAGCCAGATAGCAGCCCATGGCGCCCTGGATACCGCAGTCCCACAGACCCCAGCGGGTCAGGATGCCGGCTTCCAGATAGGTGGTCATGCCGGAGGGCGGGCAGAAACCGGTGATGGTTACGTCCTTGGCGGTCAGACCCTTGTTCTGGGCGGCGGCGCACTGTCCGGGCAGGGCGGTGGAGTCGTTGCAGATGATCAGGTCAACGTCCGGATGCGCTTCCAGAACCGCTTCGCCGATGGATACGGACTTGGCGGGATCCTGCTCGGAATAGTAAGGATCGCTGACGGCTACCCAGCTGGGATAGGTTTCCTTGATGTACTTATCGCCCGCTACGTACCAGCTGTTCTGGTCCGCCACGGTGGGATTGGAGAAGTGCCATACGTATTTGACTTCGCCGTTCACATCAATGCCGCGCTCCTTCAGGCTTTCCACGCCCATTTCCACCAGCATCGGGCCGAGGACGGCCGCGGTGCCCTGGGAAACCATCAGCGCACGGGCGTTGGGGGAGACGTCGGAGTCCCAGGTGCTGACATAGATGCCGGCAGCCTGCGCTTCCTGCAGCTTCTCATCCAGCGCGGTAGCGTCGACGGAGGAGATGCAGATGGCGTCCACACCCTTGTCGATGGCCTGCTGGATCAGCTCCAGCTGGGCCGTTACGGTGGCTTCGGGGGATCCGATGTAGTCCACCGTCAGTCCCCACTGCTCCGCATACTTCTGGGCGCCGTCATTGGCCGCTTCGAAGAAGGAGTTGCCGGACACCTTCGGAATGAAGGCTACGGTCAAACCGTCCACGGGGCTTTTTCCATCCGCCAGGGCGAAGGAGCAGGCCGCAAGCACCATACACAGGGCCAGAACCAGAGACAGAACCTTTTTCATAATGGTTCCTCCTTAAAAAATATTTATTTCTGAGGCCATATCGTCATGACCTCCGAAACACGATTGTTACGCGGCCTTTTTCCGCAGCTTCCGGAAAAGGCCGGAGAGCAGCCGCCGCCCGGCGATCTCCCTGCCCAGCACCACGGCCGCCAGGATGATGCCCACGTACAGATCCAGATTCTGGGTGCTGACGCCGAAGCACAGGGGAAGCCCGTAGCGCAGGAAGCAGATGATCAGGGAAGCCAGCACTGTGCCGGGAATGGAGCCCTTTCCGCCGTTATTGCTGGTGCCCCCCAGCACCACGGCGGTTATGATCGCCAGGGTGTAGGCGGAGCCCAGATCCGACTTGGCGGAGTTGACGTTGGAGGTCAGCAGCGTGCCGGCCACGGCGGCGCTGAGGGCCGAGAGAATATAGGTGCTCATGACGGTGGCCCGGGTGTTGATGCCGGAGTATTCCGCGGCCTGCCGGTTCACACCGATGAGGAACAGCCGCTCGCCGTACTTGGTCCGATGCAGGATCCAGACGCAGAGCAGAATCAGAATCACATAGATGACGATCTGGGTGGGGACGCCGAAGACCGTGCCCTTGCCCAGGAAGCGGAAATCCGTAAAGGAGCCGTCCGCCGCCTTGCTGGGGAACCCGCTGATGCCCTGATACGCCGGCGTGGCGCTCAGGCCGGAAACCACCAGCGCCAGCCCGGAATAGAGGAAGCTTCCCCCCAGGGTCATGACCATGGGCTGCACGCCGCAGTAGGCCACGCAGAACCCGCTGACGGCGCCGCACAGGGCGGCCGCGGCGAAGGCGCAGGCTACGGCGGCCCAGATGTTGAATCCGCCGTCGCTCCAGAGCACCCCCTCGATGATGCTGGTCAGCCCGATGATGGAAGCGGCCTGGATGTCGATGCCCCCGGTGATCATGACCATCGTCACGAACAGGGAGACGATGCAGACGCTGATATAGTTCACCAGGGCGTTCATGATGGAGTTCGCCCGCAGAAACTTTGGATTGGCCGCTCCGAAGACCACGAACTCCAGAATCAGAAAGATGACCAGGAAGGTTTCCCAGCGCTTCAGGAATTTCAGGACCTTTTTCATTTCGCCGCGCCTCCTTCCGCCGTCCGGGACAGAAGCCGCTTCCGTCTGGCGTTTTCGATGGACCGGCGCTGGGTCAGCGCATCCACCACCACGATCACGATCAGCATGACGCCGGTGATCGTGTTGTTATAGGTGGAGGAGAGGCCAATGAAGACCAGCAGGCGCCCGATGGAGGACATGATCACCGCGCCGATGGCCGCGCCGACCATGTTGCCCAGACCACCGCTCAGGGAGATGCCGCCCAGGACGCAGGCTGCGATGGCTGTCATTTCGTATCCGCTTCCCGCCACGGTCATTACCTGGCCGTATTTGGAGGCGAACACGAAGCCCGCCATGCCCGCGCAGACGCCGCAGAGCACGTAGGCGATCATCTTGGTGCGGAAGGTGGAGATGCCCACCAGGTTCGCGCCGCCCGGGTTATCGCCCACGGCGATGAAATACTTGCCCCGGCGGGTGCGGGTGGTGACCAGATGGGTTACGGCCACCAGCACCAGGGCGATGCAGTAATAAATCGTGATTCCGGCACCGGGAAACAGCTCCTGATTGGCCGGACCGGCAATGGTGCCGTTGAAGTTTTCCACTGTCCGGCCGGCGGAGGTCAGAAACAGAACGCCGCGGATGATGCTGTTGGTGCCCAGGGTGAAGATCAGGGAGGGGACCCCGACCCCGGCCACACCCAGCCCGTTGACCGCGCCGGTGCAGACGCCGATCAGCGCACAGGCCGCCAGCATCTTCGGGATGCCGCCGCCCTGCTGGGCGATAAGCCCCGTGACCGCCGCCGCCAGGCCCATGGTGGCCCCGATGGAAACATCGATCTCCCCGGTCATGATCACGAAGGCGATGCCGATGGCCAGCAGCGTATACATGGTCGCCGAGTTGAAGCAGTTCACGATGTTCGAGAGGCTCAGGAAGCTGGGATCCGCGATGCCGGTGATCAGGAAGAGCAGCAGCAGGAAGATCAGACTGGACATCCATCTGGCTCGAAAAAGGCCTTTGATCTTGTTCATCCCGCCTGGCCTCCCTTCTTCACGATGCCGAAGGAGGCGCTGGTCAGCGCATCCTGATTGATTTCCTCCCTGCGGAATTCCGCGTTAATCCTGCCCTGGAAAACGGTGATGGCCCGATCCGCCAGCTCCACGACCTCCTCGATATCGGAGGAGACCATCAGCACGGCGGTGCCGCTTTCCTTCAGCTGATGAATGATGTTATACACGTCCCCGCGGGCCGCCGCGTCGATGCCCCGGGTGGGCTCGTCGAGGATGACGACCTTCGGCTCCGTGGAGAGGGAACGGGCGATGACTACCTTCTGCTGGTTTCCGCCGGACAGGCTGCCCAGCAGATCCTCCAGGGTGAGGATCTTGGTCCGGAATTCCTCGGCGTATTTCCGGGCGATGCCGTTCTGCTTTTTCCGGTTCATGTTCACCCGGCCGATTTCCCGGGTGTTCAGCAGGGCCGAGGTAGTATTGGAGGCCACGGAGCGGATCTTGAAAAGCCCGTGGTAATGACGGTCCTCGGGCACGAAGTTGATTCCTTCCTTCAGGATCTGCTTCGTGGAATGGCCGGTAATGTCCTTTCCCTCCAGCAGCACCTTTCCGCCCAGCACCTTATCCCGGCCGAAAATGGTGGAAATCAGCTCCGTGCGCCCGGCGCCCACCACCCCCGCGATGCCCAGGATTTCTCCGGGATACAGGTCGAAGGAAATATCGCTGAAGCCGTAGCCGGACAGATTCCGCACCTGCAGCACGGGCTTGTCCCGCCGGACCTCCCGCTCCGGCTCCGCCGGACGCTCCAGGGCCCGCACCTCCGCGTCGGAGGGAAGCAGGCCGCGGATCAGCATTTCCCTGGTAAAATTCTCCGCCGGGCCCTGCAGGGTGATCTGTCCGTCCCGCATGATGGCCACATCGGTGGCGATTTCGAAAACCTCGTTCAGCCGGTGGGTAATATAGATGATGCTGATGCCCTTCTGCTTCAGATCCCGCACCACCCGGAACAGACTCTGCACCTCGCCGAAGGTCAGGGCGCTGGTGGGCTCGTCCAGAATCAGCATCCGGGCCTCCCGCATCAGCCCCCGCAGAATCTCCACAAGCTGCTGCTCCGCGATGGAAAGGGTATTGGCCTTCCGCTGCAGATTCAGGGTGAAGCCCAGCTCCTTCATATGACTGTCCAGCCGCTTCTGCAGCTCGGAGCTCTTTTCCTTAAACCCCATGAGGATGTTTTCCCGCACCGTCATATTCGGAAAAAGCAGAGGCTCCTGGGGCACCAGGTAAATCCCCTGGGCCAGGGCCGCCGCGGGCTTCCCCAGGCGGATGGGCTGGCCGTTCATCAGGATCTCGCCCTCGTCGAGGGTATAGATGCCCATGATGATCTTCATCAGGGTACTTTTTCCCGCGCCGTTTCCGCCGATCAGGGCCAGCACTTCCCCACGGGCGATATCCAGATCGATTCCCTTCAGCACCGCGTTCGACCCGAAGGACTTTTTTACTCCGCGGACGGCCATCAGAGAGGATCCCGGCGTTTTGATCGCCTCGCTCATATGGAAAACCTCCAACGTGATTGCATATGTTTGGCTTCATTTGTTTTTGTTGTCGGGAGTATGATAAACTACTTTCCGAAGTTTGTCAATGCAAACAGCGAAATTTTTTCCGGCCGAAACAGATGATTCCGCTTCAAACCGGTCCTTTGCGGTGCCGTTTTTTCCAGATCACCCGCTGTTTCGCCCGCTTCCTTCCAGGCCGAAAGGATTCCGGAAAAGGGATTGACAGGCTCCCGATACGCGTGGTATACTCTTCCGGAACGAACAAAAGAAATGATAAAGAACATTTGAATTGACCAAAGCGCCTGTTTCAATTCTGTGAATGAAGGGATGATCGCCCATGGTCTATGAAGACATGCTCATGGTCAAGGCGGCGTGGTATTATTATTTTGAAGGGAAAACCCAGCAGCAGATCGCCGATCAGATGGGGATTCACCGGATGCGGGTGGTCAAGCTGCTGGACGCGGCCCGGCAGAACGGGATCATCCGCTTTCAGCTCCGGCGGGATAATGAAAACCGGATGGAGCTGGAGCAGGAGCTGCTCAGCCGGTTTCAACTGGAGGATGCCTTCGTTGTGCCCGCGGGGGAGGACGGGGGCGCTTCCCTGGACAGCCTGGCGGAGGCCGCGGCCATGTATATCCGCGACCGGCTGGGACCTCATTCCTATTTAAATATCGGATACGGGAACACGCCCCGCCGGATCCTGAACAATCTGGCCACCATGGCGGATACCCCGCTGAACTGCATCTCCCTGACCGGGGGCGTGGGATACTATCTTCCGGATGTGCGCAGCCAGGTATTTAACGCGCATCTGTACCTGATTCCGTCCCCGCTCATTACCTCCAGCCCGGAGATGGCCCTCGCCATGCGGGAGGAGGCCAGCGTGAAGGAAATTACCCGGCTGATCTCCCTGGCCGAAATGTCCGTCGTCGGCATCGGCGCCATGGATCCGGAGGCGACGATTTTCCGCTCCGGCGTGCTGAGCCCCAGCGATCTGACGTATCTGGAAATGCACGGCGCCGCGGGGGATCTGCTCAGCCATTTCTTTGACGATGACGGCCGCCTGATCGAAACGCCGCTGGAGGCCCGCCTGGTTTCCACCGGGCTGGACACGCTGCGGGGCCTGAAGCGGGTCATCGGAGTCGCGGCGGGAGAAAAGAAGGTTCGGGCCATCCGGGCCGCCCTGAAGACCGGCAGCCTGAACGTGCTGATTACCGATACAGGCACCGCGGAGAAGGTGCTACTTGACAGATAAGGAGGCTTTTTCACATGGAGCGGAAGTACCTGATGGCCATTGACGCCGGTACCGGCAGCGTCCGGGCCGTGCTGTTTGACACGGAAGGAAACCAGATCGGCGTATCCCAGCAGGAATGGTTCCACCGGGAGGATCCCCGCTGGCCCGGCAGCATGGATTTTGACTGGACGCATAACTGGGAGCTGGCCAGCGGCTGCGTCCGGGACGTGCTGGCCGAAACCGGGATCGATCCCGGGGATGTGGCGGCCGTCAGCACCACCTGCATGCGGGAGGGCATCGTCCTCTACGATGAGAACAAACAGGAAATCTGGGCCTGCGCCAACGTGGATTCCCGCTCCGACGACGAGGTGGCGGAGCTGGTCCGGACGAATCCGGCGCTGGAGCGGGAAATCTACGCCCAGTCCGGCCAGACCTATGCCCTAGGCGCCCTGCCCCGGGTGCTGTGGGTTCGGAACAAGATGCCGGAGGTCTATGAAAAGGTCCGGTATCTGGGCATGTTCAACGACTGGCTGATCTACCGGCTCACCGGCGTGCTGGCGGTGGAGCCCTCCAACGGCTCCACCACGGGCATGATGGATCTGAAAACCCGGACCTGGGATCCCTCCATCATGGAGAAGGTGGGCCTGCGGGGGGATATTTTCCCGGCCGTGATCGAGTGCGGCAGCCCGGTGGGGCATGTGAACGCCCGAGGCGCGGCGGATACCGGCCTGAAGGAGGGAACGCTGGTAGTGGCCGGCGGCGGGGACTGCCAGCTGGGCACCATCGGCGTGGGCGTGGTGGACGCCGGACAGGCCGCCATCTTCGGAGGCAGCTTCTGGCAATATGAATTCAATACCGCTTCCGGGCAGACGGATCCGGACTGCCGGGTGCGGGTGAACTGCCATGCGGTTCCCGGCATGTGGCAGTACGAGGCTCTAGCCTTCAAGCCGGGGCTGGTGATGCGGTGGTACCGGGACGCCTTCTGCCAGGAGGAGGTCCGGCGGGCGAAGGAGGAGGGCTGCGATCCCTACGAGCTGATGAACCGGGAGGCGGAGAAAATCCCCGCCGGGTGCTACGGCATGATGTGCGCATTCTCCGACGTGATGAACTACATCTCCTGGCGCCATGCTTCGCCCACCTTCACGGACTTCGGCTTTGAGCCGGAGAAATACAACAAATACACCTTCTATCGGGCCATCATGGAAAACACGTGCATGATCACCCGGGGCCACATGGACCTGGTGCGGGAAGCCACCGGCGGCGCGCCGAAGGAAGTGGTTTTCGCCGGCGGCGCCTCCAAGGGAGAGGTGTACTGCCAGATTCTGGCGGACGTGCTGGGCATTCCCGTGAAGGTGCCGGTGGTCCGGGAGGCCACCGCCCTGGGCGCGGCCATCATGGCGGGATACGGCGCGGGCCTCTATCCAGATATTTCCGAGGCGGCCCGGAAGCTGGTCCGCTGGCATAAGGTTTACGAGCCCAACGCGGAAAACCACGCGGTTTACGAAAAGATGTACGGTCCCTGGCGGGAGATGTACGCCCAGCAGCTGGCGCTGGCGGACAGGCATGTGACCCGGTATCTCTGGGCCGCGCCGGGTATCTGATGATTCAAGGCGCGGGTCTCCAAAACCCGTATCTCCGGCGGCGCCGGGCTCCGGGGAACCGGCAGGCGCCTGCCCTCTGGATGAAGAAAGGAAGGAAAAAATCATGTTCAGGCTCAACGAAAACGACAGGGAATACCGTTTCGGGGACAGCGGGCCCAAGTATCTGATGAAGGGCCCCCGCAGCAATTTTGCCCTGGTGCAGTTTCATCCGGGCGAGGATTTTCATGCCCACTATCACAACGTGATGGAGGAGAACTTCTTCATTCTCTCCGGCGAGGTGGACGTGGTGGTGGACGGGGTCGTCAACCATCTGACCCCCGGCGATCTGATCCATATCGAACCCGGCGAGGTGCACTATGTGATCAACCGGGGCACCGAGATGGTCAAGATGGTTTCCACCCTGGCCCCCTTCCAGCAGGTGGACAAGGTAGAGTTCGCCTTCACCCTCAGGGATGGGGTGCCCTTTGTCCGGGTCCATATCTATATCTCACAATGATCAGAATTTTTTATAGTTTTTTTAACAATTTTTT
>CAZMFY010000107.1:6879-8301 GCA_964565635.1 uncultured Oscillospiraceae bacterium | reverse complement strand
GATTTTCCTTGCGGCGCTGCAGGCGATTCCGGAATCCCTGTATGAATACGCGATATTGGAAGGGGCTTCCTTTTCCAGGCAGGCCTTTTCCATTACCCTGCCGCTGATCGTGCCCTCCGCCTTCCTGGTGTTCATTCTCTGCTGGGTGAACGCCTTCCGGATCTTCAAGGAGGTCTATTTCATTGGAGGGGCCTATCCGGATGAACCGCTGTATACCCTGCAGAACTATATGAACAATATGTACGGCAAGCTGAATTATCAGAACGTGACGACCGCGGCCTACAGCTTCGCGGTGCTGGTATTCGCCCTGTTCGGCATCCTGTTCTGGCTGCAGCACCGGGCCCAGCGGGGTCTGACGTAAGGAGGCGGAAAGCATGATTCGATTGAAGGGATTCCGTCTCCGGCTGCTGCAGGCGGTGCTGCTGATCTTCACGCTGATCCTGCTGCTGCCCATGATTCAGACCTTTCTGTATTCCTTCTCTTCCATGGAGGAAATGAAGGCCTTTATGAAAACCCGGGGCAGCTACGATGAGGGGAAATGGATGGATGCCCATCTGATTCCCAACATGTTTTCTCTGGGACAGTATTATCAGATCCTGATTACCGACAACACGGTGCTGCGCCTGTTCGTGAACTCCGCCATGTACGCGGCGGCGATTCTGCTGGGGCAGGCGCTGTTCATCCCTTCCATGGCCTTCGGGCTGAGCCGGTTCCGGTTTCCGGGGCGGAACGGGATTTTCTTCTGCATTATTCTGCTGATGCTGCTGCCCTTCCAGGTGACCATGGTGCCCAATGTGCTGACCCTGCGGAGCCTGGGGCTGATCAATACGGTCTGGGCGGTGATCCTGCCCATGTGGTTCGCGCCCTTCTACATCTTCCTGATCCGCCAGTACATGGTGGGGCTGCCCAACGAGCTGATTGAAGCGGCGGAGGTGGACGGCGCCGGCGCCGTCAGCACGTACCTGCGGGTGATTCTGCCGGTGTGCCGGCCCATTCTCGGCGCGGCGGCGGCCCTGTCCTTCGCGGAATGCTGGAACCTGGTGGAGCAGCCGCTGACCTATCTGGCGGCCCGGCAGGATCTGCAGCCCCTGTCCACCATGTTTAATCAGCTGGCCCGGGAGAATACGGGATTTGAGTTTGCGGGAGCGGCGCTGTATATTCTGCCGGCGCTGCTGATTTATCTGTTTTTCCAGGAGGATATCCTCAGCGGAATTCAGTTGACGGAGTTGATGTTCTGCTCCTGTAGCCCCTGTCTCTATTTTAGGAAAACCGGGGAACGAGGATCGGGGATCGTGAACGGGGAACGCGACCGGGACATGGGACAGTTTTTTAGAAAAAAAATTAGACAGAAGGGACAGGATTTTGCAGGAGCTACAAGATCTCATGTCTTTCTTGTTCTGCTCCTGTTGCCCTGTCTCTATT
>CAZMFY010000107.1:0-6869 GCA_964565635.1 uncultured Oscillospiraceae bacterium | reverse complement strand
TTTGCCCTGCGGGGCCTGGTGTTTCTGGCAATTGCGGTGGCTCTGTGCATCTTTTTCTCCGGGACCATCCGGACCCTGACCACCCCGAAGGTTCGATTCGCGCCGGTGAAGATGGGAAAGATGGAGCAGGAGACGCCCCTGACCGGCAAGGTGGTTTTCCCGGAGGAGGAGGAATTCATCCTGGACATTCCCGAGGGAATCAGTCTGACGGTGACCCGGGTTTATCCCGCTGCCGGCGCGAAGGTGAAAAAGGGGGACACCCTCATCACCACGAAGGTGACGGACGGGGAGAAGACCCTGGAGAGCCTGAAAAAGGACGCGCAGACGGCCCAGAAGGAGCTGCGGACGCTGGAGAAAAAACTGGAGGGCCTCCGGCTGACCCGGGGAGAACAGCAGTGGCAGGAGGCCTGGGAGGCGGAGGACTCGGCCCGGGAGGCGGAAAGGGCGGCCAGGGTTTCCCTGCAGGCGGCGCTGAGCCAGGCGGGAATCGCCCTGGAGGAGAATGCGCTTCCCGCAGACGCGGGAGAGGAGATCCAGGGCCTTTATGACGCGTGGAAAGCGTCGGAATCCGCCCTGGCCCGGGCGGCCGAAGCCCTGAAGGCGCTGGACCGGTTCGCCATCCCGGAGGACACCTGGACCGCCATGCAGCAGCAGCGGGAGCAGACGGAAAAGCTGGCGGAAGCGGAAGAAAAGATGACACAGCTGCAGGTGCTGGCCAAAACCGCGGAGAAGGTGACCGCCCCCAGGACCGCCTACATCACGGAGGTCAAGGTGGAAAAGGGCAGCAGCCTGGACGGGGATACGGTGATCCTGAAGATGACGGCGGAGGGAAAGGAGCCGGTGATCCGGTTTGATCTTTCCGAGGTCAAGCAGGAGGTGGCCCAGGGGACAACGATCCTCCTGGAATCGGATGGCTGGAGCAGGCCTTCCGTGAAGGTGACCGGCACCGGCCTCACCATCGAGGGCCGGCCCTTCGCGGACGCGGAGATTACCCAGGATACGATCTATTCTCTGGGCAGCGTGGCCGCGATGATGAAGAATGAGATCAAGGGAAGCCTGATCACACGCAGCAGCTCCGCTACCTGCCTGGTGCCGGCTTCCGCGGTCCGGGGCAGCGGAGACAGCCGGTATGTGTATATCGGACAGACGGAAAGCTCCGCCTTCGGAGGCAGCCAGATGAAGGTTTCCAAGATGAATGTGACCGTGCTGGCGGAGAACGGCAGCACCGTCTCCCTGGCGGAGGATCTGACCTATGTGAAGGTTCTGTACATGGAAGACCGGGCGCTGACGGAAGACGGAACGGTGATGGAATATACGAAGGATTCCGCGCAATGAAACAGAAAAAACGAATTCCCTGGCTGACGCTGCTGGGGATCCTGATGATCCTGGGCGGGCTGGCAGGACTGTTTACGGGCCTATCGGTAAGCCAGTATGTCTTTCTGCCGGGAGAAATAGACGGGGCCGCCCTGCTGAAGGCCGCGGATGAGAAATTCGAGGGGGCCTTTTCCGCCACTTCTCTCCACGGGGTGACGGAGGACGTTTCCCTGAAGGCGGGGGAAACGAGTCAGGGAGAGATTACGCTCTATCAGACCCTGGGAGATTATTTTCACGTCTATCCGCGGACCTTTGCGGCGGGACGGCCGCTGGCGTGGAGCGAAGGAAGCGCCCGGGTGATCGTGCTGGATTCGGCCCTGGCGTTTAAGCTCTTCGGGGACCAGGATCCGCTGGACCGGTCGGCGGAGCTGAATGGAAAAAGCTACCGGGTGGTGGGCGTGGCGGCCCACAGCCAGCGCCCGGGAGAGCGGGGCGCCTTTACGGCCTGGATTCCCCTGGGGGCTGCCGATGCCCCGGAGGAGACCGTCCTGGTGTTTTCCGCGTCCGGCGGCGCCGGAAACAGCCTGCGGACCGTCTTTGAAACCGTCGCCCGGGAGACCTTCGGAAGCGGCCAGGCGATCTTTCCGGACAAGGAACGGATGCGGGGAACGGTGATGCTGCAGGCGGTGATGCTGATACTGGGCGTCACGCTCCTGATGCGGTGGATCCGCTTTCTGGCCGGACGGTTCCGGGTCCGGACGGCGGAGCTCCGGCAGCGGATGGAAACGCGCTATCCGCGGCAGATGCTGGGGCAGATCGTGGGCCGGGGCCTGGAGATGCTGCTGCTGACGGCGGGAACCGTGGCGGTCGGAGCGTGGATGGTGAGCCGGATCGGAGATTTAATGATGGTATTTCCGGAATGGATCCCGGAAAACCTGGTCAGCGCCGCTGCCATCGCGGGCCGGTTCAAGAGCCTGATGGGAGCCGCGGCGGAACCGATTCAGTTCAGAACCCCGGAACTGGCGGAGATCCGCCTGTGGAGCGGAATGATCCGCTGGGGAACGGTGCTGGCCCTGACGGGCTGGGCGATCCGGCCGGGCGCCTGGCGGACCGGACAGAATCCGGAGGCGGAGCAGGGGGAAGCCGGGCAAAATGCTGAAACCGGTTACGCAGGTTAAAAAATAAAGCCGCAGATACCGGGGAAAAACAGGAGCCGGGGGATTGCAAAGCCGGATTCATTATGATATCATTAGGCGCTCACTGAATCAGAAGGTTCATGGAGCGTCTTGGACGGAAGGAGAAAGAGAACCATGGAAGTAACAGGAAAGACCCTGATCGGGGAAATCGTAATGCAGCATCCGGAAGCGGTGGACGTGCTGCTGTCCATCGGAATGCACTGCCTGGGCTGCCCTGCCAGCCAGATGGAAAGCCTGGAGGAAGCCTGCATGGTGCATGGCGTGGATCCGGCGGCCGTGGCGGAAGCCATTAACGCCAGAATTGCGGCGGCAAACTGAATGAAGAAAAGCACTGTTCCTTTTTCAGGGCTTTTGTTTTGGCCCTGGAGGACCAGTGCTTTTTATCCACAAAGACAGAAACAGGAGAGAAAACAAACGAATGTTGGCAATTCGAAATGCGGAAAAGAAGGACATCCCTCAGGTACTGAATCTGCTGAGCCAGGTGCTTGAAATCCATGCTGTGCTCCGGCCGGATCTGTTTGTATCCGGAACTACGAAGTATACCGGCGAGGACCTGGAGACGATTTTCCAGGATCAAAACAGGCCTGTGTTCATCGCGGAGGACGAAGAGGGCCAGGTGGCCGGATACTGTTTCTGCATCATGCAGCGGGTAGAGAACAATTCCAATATGTTGCGGGATTCCCTGTCCATGTATATCGATGACATCTGCGTGGACGAACAGTTCCGCCGGCGTCACGTGGGACGGGCGCTGTGCGACCATGCCGTAGCCTACGCCCGGCGGCAGGGATGCTATGATGTGACCCTGAACGTATGGGAAGGAAACGATACCGCCCGGGAGTTCTATCACAGGATGGGCTTCGACGTGCGGAAAACGGTGATGGAAAAGCTCCTGTAAGCGAAGGAGCGCAAAGCCCTCCGGCAGACTGCCGGAGGGCTTTCATCATGCGCCCGGACCGCCCGGATCCGCGGAATGCACAGGGGTCAAAAAACAATACGCTGCCGGATCGCATCGATCATAGACAGGATATACCGGGTCCGCAGCATGTGCAGGGATCAAAAACGGTGCGCCGCCGGAGCCCATCGATCATAGGCAGGGATATATCGGACCCACGGAAGGATCCGTCAAAAAACGCCCCCGGCATCGCGCCGGGGACGTAAGGTTCAGGGTTAACGCCGGATTACTGGGCGACCGCGTCCACGATGGCCAGGGTCAGGGTCAGATCCACGTACTGCCCGTCCGTGGGCACTTCCGTCACCTGGGACAGATCCACGCCGGTGCGATAGACCTTCAGGGCCACCTGGTCGCCTTCCTTCAGGGCGCCGATGACGCCTGTCAGATCGGAGGTGGAGGAGATCAGGGTGCCGTTGGCTTCCACAATGATATCAAAGGGCTGAACGCCGGCAGCTTCCGCGGGGCTGCCGCTTTCCACTTCCATCACATAGGCGCCGCGGGGCAGGACGCCGTTCTGCACGGCGCTGCCGGAGAGGGTCGTAATGGTGACGCCCATGCGGGGCTTGCCGCTGAGGCTGCCCTGAGCGGGGGCGGAGGAAGAAGCGCTGTTCCCGGCGAGGGCGGATACATCCGCGGCCAGGGCCTTATCGATCACGGTTTTCGCGTCGTTGATCGGAATGCACATGCCGATGGATTCTACCGTGGCGTTGGAGGAAAACCGGCTGCCGGTATATTTCAGCGTGGGAATGCCGATCAGCTGGCCGTCCAGGTTGAACATGCCGCCGCCGCTGTTGCCGCTGTTGATGGCCGCGTCGGTCTGAATCATGGTGTTGACCACGGAGGTGGTCCGGCCGTAGCGGTCCGTGCTGGTGCCGGTGGAAATCTCCCGGTTCAGGCCGGAGATGATGCCGGCGGTCACGGTGCCGTTAAAGCCGATGGGGTTGCCGATGTTGAACACCAGATCGCCTACCTGCAGGGCATCGCTGTCGCCCAGCTCCACGGGCTCCAGATCAAGGCCGGGCACATACAGGACGGCCACATCCAGATCCGAGTCGGAGGCGGCGACCGTCGCCTTCAGCAACTCAGGTTCGTTCTGGCCTTCCCGGTCCACGGAGACTTCCAGGCTGCTGGCGTCTGCCACCACATGGTAATTGGTCAGCACATATTCCTTCGCAATCACCACGCCGGAGCCGCTGCCGTATTTCACTTCCCGGTTGGAATCCGGATTGCCGTTGCCATATCCGTTGCCGTATCCGTTGCCGTAGCCGCCGAAGAAATCTCCCCAGGGGAAATAACCGAAACCGTTTCCGTAGTTGCCATAGCTGTTGGAAACCAGCTGATAATTATTGACGCCGACCACGCTGTCCTTGACCTGGGCGATGGGCGCCACAAAGGGGGAGTTGGTGGAAGCGGTCATCACGGAATCCGCCGCCTGGGCGGGCTGCCACGCCGTGAAGGCGGAGCCGATCATCAGGCAGGTCAGCGCCAGAGCAATATATCCCAGAGACTTTCTGTTCCAAATCTTTTTCATCGTTCAAAATCCTCCTTTCCGGATTTCGGGTACATCATATCTCCGAATTTTGACAGGAGTATGAACGGAATGTAAACGTTGAAGCAAAGATTTTTCTTCCGGACCGTTTCCGCCATTGACGGGAATCCGGAATCGTCATAAAATGGGTAGCGATTTCGCCCGAGGCATCCCATGGCCTTTGACGGACGGAAAATATGAATACTCCCCCTGGGAGATTGGAGGTCTTTTTCCATGGTGTGGTATATCCTCATTCTTTGTGTGATTGCCGCGACAGTCGCCTACGTGTTCTGGAACTACAGCCGGATCAAGAAGATGCCGGAGGGCACGAAGGAAATGGCGGAGATGGCCGGGATTATCCGCAGCGGCGCCAATACCTTCATGAAGACGGAATACAGGACGATCGCCATCGTGGTGGCGGTGATCGCGCTGGTGCTGAGCCTGTTCGTGGAAGCGACCAGCGGCATTACCTTCCTCTTCGGCGCGCTGATGAGCAGCATCGTCTGCGTGCTGGGCATGCGCAGCGCCACCTACGCCAATGTGCGGACCGCCAACAAGGCGAAGGAAAGCATGTCTATCGGCGAAACGGTGAAGGTCGCGCTGTGCGGCGGCTCCATCTCCGGCCTGAGCGTGCAGGCCTTCGGTCTGCTGGGCTTCATCTGCGTGCTGCTGATCTTCGGCAATGTGAAGCCCGACGCGCTGGGCGGCGGTCTGCTGACCACCATGCAGGGGATCAATCCCACCGTCATGCATGTTTCCACCTACAGCCTGGGCTGCTCCCTGGTGGCCATGTTCAACCGCGTGGCGGGCGGCAATTATACCAAGGCGGCGGATATTTCCGCGGATATCCTGGCGAAGGTCCGGAACGACCTGCCGGAGGATGACAGCCGGGTGCCCAACGTGATCGCGGACTTTATCGGCGACAACGTCAACGACATCGCCGGCAACTGCTCCGACCTGCTGGAGAGCTTTGTGGCCACGGTGGCCGCGGCCCTGATGATCGCGGTGGTGCTGTTCAACCATCACAGCACCGCGCTGAAGGACGCCACCTTCCAGGCGATGACCCTTTATCCGGTGGTTATGGCGGGAATGGGCCTGCTGGGCTGCCTGCTGGGACTGGTCTACGCGGCCGTGAAGAAGATGGGGGACAACCCCTCCCGGGAACTGAACCTGGCAACATGGATTTCCGCCGGATTGACGCTGGTGCTGGGCTTCTTTGGCGCCATGATCGTGTTCAGCGGCGTGGACGGCGCGGAGCTGAAGGATAGCCTGGGCTGGGTGGCCGGCTGGGTCAGCCCCTGGCTGTGCGCGGTGCTGGGCATTGCCAGCGGCGTGGCCATCGGCTCCATTACCGAATATTATACCTCTACGGACTATAAGCCGACCCGGGAGCTGGCGGAGATGGCGCCGGAAGGGGAAGCCTTCGTCGTGACCAAGGGCGACGCGGTGGGCTCCCGCAGCGTGCTGCTGCCGGTGCTGGTGATCGGTCTGGCCCTGTTCGTATCCGGAAAGATCGCCGGCATCTACGGCGTGGCCATGGCGGCCCTGGGCATGCTGGCCTTCGTCGGCGCCACGGTTTCCATCGACGCTTTCGGACCCATCGCGGACAATGCGGGCGGCCTGGCGGAAAGCTGCCATCTGGCGCCGGAAGTCCGGGTCATTACGGATAAGCTGGACGCGGTGGGGAACACCACCGCAGCCGTTGGCAAGGGATTTGCCATCGGCTCCGCGGCCTTCGCCACGGTGAGCCTGATCGTTTCCTACGTGGGCAGCTATTCCGGCGGCATGCCGGATCTGAACATCGCCAGCTTCGTGGTGGTGGCTGGCGCCATCATCGGCGGCGCGCTGGTGGAATACTTCGCGGCCATGCTGACCGACA
>CAZMFY010000106.1:0-8304 GCA_964565635.1 uncultured Oscillospiraceae bacterium | reverse complement strand
TTCAGCTGCGTTGCTCCTGTGTGCAGTGAAGCCGCCCCGGCAGCCGCCTGTTCAGTCAGAAAATTCCCGTATTGCCATTTTCAGAAACAGCTCCCGGCTCATCAGGTTCACCATGGAGACCTCCAGCCCGGCCAGCTCAATATTTCCTGGAATCAGATCAAGGCCTTCCCTGTGATGTAAGATAGCCGCCGTAAAAGTTTGTGACAAATTGTCACAAAGTTCAGCATCGTCTACATCCCTTTCACAGGTCACGGCTCCTTTACCCTTGTTTTGATATTCACCAAAGTCACATGAATCACTTCGTGACAAATTGTCACAAAGTTGGATTTCTGACTTCAGCACTTCCGCGATAGTGCATTCCATTTCATCCGGATTCCGATAGCCGAGGCTCTGTGTCAAATTTCCCTGTGGATCCAGATCGATCAGACAAACTTTATTCCCGGCCTGTGCCAGTGCTGTCCCCAGATTCACACAAGTGGTTGTTTTGCCTACCCCGCCTTTTTGATTTCCTACGCAAATCACCTTGCCCATTTTTCAGCTCCTTTTCCGAAATATCTACTTTATGTACGAGTTTCTATTTGGCAATAACAGAAACAAAAAAAGAAAGATATTTTCCGTGTTATTGGAAAATATCTCTCTGCAGATTGTGTTCTTCCTACAACCTTTATCTCGATTTCCGTACAAAATAGTCCATATTGGGGCACATTTTTTATGTACTAAATATGTACTAACGGGGACCGAATCTGTCAGAATCGCAATATATAGCGGTTATATGCCTCTGTCTGGTACTATATCTTGTGGTTATTCCTTGATGGACTTCATCGTCGGGAAGAGCAGAACATCCCTGATGGCCTCCGCCCCCGTCAGCAGCATCACAAGTCTGTCAATCCCGTATCCGATACCGCCGGTCGGCGCCATGCCGATCTCCAGCGCATTGAGGAAGTCCTCATCCGTCGTCTGGGCCTCTTCGTCGCCCTTCGCCAGCTGCTCTTCCTGTAAGCGGAAGCGCTCCCTCTGGTCGATCGGATCGTTCAGCTCAGAGTACGCGTTGCACATCTCCCAGCTGTTCATGAAGAGCTCAAAACGGAGAACCTTGCCCGGATGCTCCGGATCCTTCTTGACCAGCGGACTGATCTCGATCGGGTGACCCGTGATGAATGTCGGCTGGATCAGATGTTCCTCGGCAAAGGCGTCGAAGAACGCGGCCAGGATATCGCCGATCTGATGGCGGTCCTCATACTCCACGTGCTTTTCCTTCGCGATTGCGCGGGCTTCTTCCAGCGTATGAATCTGGTCAAAGTCCACACCGCTGTATTCCTTCACGGCTTCCGTCATGGTCATGCGGCGGAAGGGCTTTCCGAGATCCATCTCCACGCCCTTGTAATTGATCACCGTCGTGCCGTTGACTTCCTGCGCGATCGTCCGGTACATGTCTTCCGTCAGATCCATCATGCCGTTGTAGTCCGTATAAGCCTGATAGAGCTCCATCAGGGTGAATTCCGGATTATGACGGGTGTCCAGGCCCTCGTTCCGGAAAACCCGGCCGATTTCATAGACCTTCTCCAGGCCGCCCACGATCAGCCGCTTCAGATAGAGCTCCAGGCTGATGCGCAGCTTGAAGTCCTCGTCCAGGGCGTTGAAATGGGTTTCGAAGGGCCGGGCCGCGGCGCCGCCGGCGTTGGCCACCAGCATGGGGGTTTCCACCTCCATGAAGCCCTGGCTGTCCAGGAAATTCCGGATGGCCCGGATGATCTGGGACCGCTTGACGAAGGTATCCTTGGCTTCCGGATTCATGATCAGATCCAGATACCGCTGCCGATACCGCAGATCCACGTTCGTCAGCCCGTGGAATTTCTCCGGCAGGGGCTTCAGGCTCTTGCTCAGCAGGATGAAGGAGGACGCGTGGACGGAAACCTCCCCTGTCCGGGTCTTGAAGACCGTGCCCTTCACGCCGACCAGATCGCCGATATCGTCCTTCTTGAAATCCGCGTAGGCTTCCTCGCCGATGGCGTCCCGGGCCACATAGACCTGGATGGAGCCCGCCAGATCCTGAACATGGGCAAAGGAGGCCTTTCCCATGATTCTCTTGGACATCATGCGGCCGGCCACGGCCACCTCCTGCCCTTCCAGCGCCTCGAAGTTCGCCCGAACCTCCTCCGAATGATGGGTCACGTCAAAGCGGCGGATCTGATAGGGATCCTTCCCCGCCGCCTGCAGCGCGGAGAGCTTCTCCCGGCGGATCATTTCCTGTTCGCCCAGATCCTGCCCCTGCTCGATCATATTCTCAGCCATGGTCTGTTTCCTTCCGTGAATGCTTTTACTCTTATAACTTCCGAATGCCCAGGATCTTATAGTTCAGCAGGCCGGCGGGCACAGTGATGGTCACCGTCTCGTCCACCTTGGCGCCCTGCAGCCCGGAGCCCACGGGGCTCTCGATGGAGATCCGGTCCTGGAAGGGATCCGCTTCGTTGGCGCCCACAATGGCGTATTCATAGATCTCGCCGTCGTCCATGTCCTTCACCTTGACCATGGTGCCGATGGACACCTGCTCGGTGGTGATCTCATCGTCCGCCACGACGGTCGCGGTGCGGATGGTGGCCTGCAGCCGGGTGATTTCCGCTTCCACCCGGGCCTGCTCCTTCTTCGCCTCGTCGTATTCCGCGTTTTCGCTCAGATCCCCGAAGCCCCGGGCGATGGCGATCTGCTCGCTGACCTCGTTGCGGCGGACGGAAATCAGATAGTCCAGCTGCTCCTCCAGCTTCTTCAGGCCGCTCTCTGTTAAAATCGTCGTTTTCTCTTCTGCCATGGTTCATTCACTCCATTTCATAATCAAGGCGCACCCTGGCGAAGGCCGCCGCAGGTGCGCTCTGTATGTCTCTCGGGACGGGTCGCATTATACAGGGAAAAAGCTTTGTTTGTCAATGGTTACAGTCACATTCGGACGAAAAAAAGCGTCAGCCGGACACGAAGGTCCGGAGGGACGTCCGCGGGAGCCGCGAGCCTGCCGGTTTACCGGATCCGATGGTCCAGCCGGCGGGTAAGCCTGGTTCCGGTAATGGCGATGACCTGCACCATCAGCACCAGCACGGCGCTGGCGGTATACATGAAATCATAATATTTCTTTCCCCGCTGATAGCCCTTGGTGATCGCGTAGGCGCCGATGCCGCCGCCGCCCACGGCGCTGACCATGGCCGTATAGGCCAGGATGGTCGTCACGGCCATGGCGGCCCCCGTCACCAGGGAGGGCACGGACTCAGGAATCAGCACCTTCGTAATAATCTGCCAGGTGGAGGAGCCCATGGCCTTGGCCGCCTCGATGACGCCGCCGTCCACCTCCAGGAAGGACTGCTCCACCACCCGGGCCACATAGGGCGTGGCGCTGACCACCAGCGGAAACACGGAGGCCGCCGTGCCGATGGCGGTGCCCATGACGAACCGGGTTACCGGAATCAGCATGGCGATCAGAAGTATGAAGGGAATGGACCGCAGAAAGTTGATGATAGCCCCCAGCACCGCGTTGAAGGTCGGCGCGGGCTTAATGCCGTCCTTCCGTGTGACCACCAGCAGCACGCCCAGGGGCAGCCCGAACAGATAGGAAAATCCCGACGCCAGAATGGTCATCATGCAGGTTTCCTGAAATCCCTGCCAGATCAGCTCCCAGTTCACTGTGCCTCCACCTCCTTCACAGTCAGTCCCCGCTCCTTCAGATACTGAATAATCTTTATCCGGCTCTCTTCCTCCGGCGGGGTTTCGATCAGCATCTGGCCGTAGGATTTCCCGTTCAGGCGCTTGATGTCCGCCGAAAGAATATTGACCTCAACGCCGCAGTCCTTCACCAGGCCGGCGATAATCGGCTGGGTTTCCCTGCCCTCGTCAAAGACGATGCGCAGGGCCGAAACCTCCGGCAGGGCCTCGTCCGTGCCGGTGGGCACGATGCCGAAGAGCCTCCGGCCCGCGGCGGAGCGGGTATGGACGAATACATCGTCCACGGTGCCCTCCTCCGCGATGACGCCGCCGTCCAGAATCGCCACCCGGCTGCAGATCTGGCGGATGACCGCCATTTCATGGGTAATCAGCACCACGGTGATGCCCAGTTCCCGGTTGATCTTCTGCAGCAGCGCCAGGATCGACTGGGTGGTCATGGGATCCAGGGCCGAGGTGGCCTCGTCGCACAGCAGCACCTCCGGATTGCTGGCCAGGGCCCGGGCGATGGCCACCCGCTGCCGCTGCCCGCCGGAGAGCTGAATCGGATAGGCCTCCGCCTTATCCTCCAGCTGCACGATCTGCAGCAGCTCCTTCACCCGCTGATTGGCCTTCTTTTTGTCCACCCCGGCAATCTCCAGGGGATAGCGGATGTTCCGGGCCACGGTTTTCTGCATCAGCAGGTTGAACTGCTGAAAGATCATGCTCACCTTCCGGCGGGTCATCATCAGCTGCTTCTCGTTCATGGCCAGGATATTCTGCCCGTCGATCAGGATCTGCCCGTCCGTGGGGGTATCCAGCCGGTTCATGCACCGGATGAGGGTGGATTTTCCCGCGCCGGACATGCCGATGATGCCGTAGATCTGGCCCCGCTCGATGCTCAGATTGATCCCGTCCAGGGCGACAACTTCTCCGCCGGGGGTCTGATAGACCTTCCGGAGATTTTTGATTTCGATAAGCGGACGGTTTTCACTCAATGCCCTTCAGCCCTTTCCGTTTTTTGGTTTCCGGGGTTTTCGCTCAAAAAACCGAGCTTCATCAAAGGAGCTCGGCTTGATGGATAAACTCGGTTCGATTATTCCGCAACCTCGAAGGTGGGAATGACGCCGCCGGCAAAGCCTTCATTTTCCAGAATGAAGTTCTTTACCTTTTCGGTGGCCAGCACCTGCTCCAGCGCCTTCAGCCAGTCCGCGTCCACATTCTCGGGGCGAACCACCAGATAGTTGATGTAGGTCTGGCCGGTCACGCTCTCCGCCTCGGTGAACAGGGCGTCGTCACGGACGGTCATGCCCGCGTCCAGCACGTAGTTGCCGTTGATAATGGCAAAGGCCACGTCATCCAGGGTGGCGGGAATCTTTTCCGCGTCCATCTCGATGATTTCAAGGCCGTTGGTCTCCACGATGTCTTCCTTCTGGAGCCCGCTTTCGGGATTCGCGCCCTCCGGCAGGGTGATCAGGCCCGCGTCCTGCAGCAGCAGCAGCGCCCGGGTCTCGTTGGAGGGATCGTTGGTCACGGCGATCTTGTCCCCAGGCGCGATCTCGCTGAGATCCTTCTTCGTTCCGGGATAGATGCCGTAGGGCTCGCAGTGCACGCCGAAGGCGGCCACCAGCTTCTCGTCTTCATTCTCCACGCTGTTGTTATAGTCGTTCAGGAAAGGCAGATGCTGGAAATAGTTCACGTCCACTTCGCCGGCGGCGGTGGCGGGATTGGCGACGAAATAGTCCGTCACGTCCATGATCTCCAGATCATATCCCAGAGCCGCCAGATCATCCTTCACGAATTCGAGGATGACGGTATGGGGCGTCGCAGAGGCGGCGACCTTGATGGTCTTATTCTCCGCGCAGGCGGCGGACAGGGAGACCGCGAAAACCAGGGCCAGTACCAGTGCCAGAATCTTCTTCATACTTCGTTTCCTCCTTACATTTTCCGGTGGAGCGTTCCGCCGGGTTCCCGATGCTCCCCCGCGGGGACCTCATCCGGAAATTAAGCGCATCTTATCACGCGGCAGGCCATTTGTCCAATATAAATTCACGATGCAAAGTCATAGGCTCAGCCTATTGCCCGCCTTTTTTCAGCAGCCGCAGGGCCGTCTCCGGCAGATCTCCCACGGTTCTGGATTTCCGCAGCGGCGCCTTCACTGCACGCCTTTACTGTCCTCCTTTACTGCCCGCCTTTTTTCAGCAGCCGCAGGGCTGTCTCCAGCAGGTCCCCCACGGTTCTGGATTTCCGCAGCACCGCCTTGATCGCTTCCTTCTCCAGAAAGTTCATCTCGTGGTCCTTGTTCTTCTCAAACCAGTCCACCAGCAGCTGCAGGTCCTGTTTATCCATATGCGTTCACTCCTTTTCCTCGCGGTTTCCGGCGGTTTCTGGCTTTGACCGCGGCCCGATCAGCGATGGGGGCCGCTGTTTTCCGCTTTCCTTCCCCTTCGCGCCTCCGCCCGCGGCTTCAGGCTTTGGCCGCGGCCCGATCAGCGCCGTGGCCCGCCGCTTGCCGCTTTCCGCTTTCCTTCCCCTTTGCGCCTCCGCCCGCGGTTTCAGGCTTTGGCCGCGGCCTGACCGCCGCCCGGGGCAGGCTCCTCCGGCTCCAGCCGGAGCATGATCAGCTCGCAGGGATTATTGATCCGGGGCAGCCGGGTGCCGTTAGACATGCCCCGGCTGATGACCATGGTGCCGTCTCCGTGAAACCCGTGGGTCAGCTTCGGAAAGAAGCCCTGTCCCGGGGAATAAAGCCCCCGGCCGAAAAACTGCATCTGGCCGCCGTGGGCATGGCCGCAGACGGTGAAATCAATCCGCCGGCCCGAAACATAGTCCCGCCACATCTCCGGATGATGGCACATGAGCAGCGTATATTCCTCCGCCTGCTCCATCCGGTCCAGGAAGGCGGTGTCCGCCAATCCGTCCCTGGCGCTGGAAAGGCCGCCGATCCGGATGCCCCGGAACAGGGTGCTTTCGTTATCCAGCCAGGTCACGTCGCTTTTCCGGACCAGCTCCATCCATTCCTCCCGGAACTTGCATTTCCGCTCATGGTTTCCCATGGAATAAAACACCGGCCGGATCTTTGGCGCCTCCCGCAGAAAACGGGCGGCCTCCGCGTAGCTCTTCCGGTGCCGGTTCACCAGATCCCCGGGCACCAGAATGGCGTCCGCCGCCCGGAAATCCTCCGTCACGTCGTCAAAGCGCTCCGAATGCAGATCCGGCGCCACCGCCAGCGTCAGGGGCTCCCGGATCTTCGGGCTGCACAGCGTATGCCAGACCCGTACTCTTTTATCCCTCATGGCTTTTCCCACGCCCTTTTTCCCAGGATCATCAGAACCGCCCCCAGGGCCGCCATCCCGATGGCGAGGATCACCAGCCCCGCGTCCGCCGCCCGGGTCAGATGCGTAAACTGAACCGCCAGCAGCTCGGAGGCTTCCGCCACCATTTCCCGCAGGCGCAGGCTCCGCATAAGCGGGATCATGCCCAGCATCAGCAGCCCGGCGCCCCCGAAGGCGCCCCCGATATACTGCCCCGCGGTCAGAATCCGGCGGCTCATGATCAGGGCGATGAACCCGGCCAGCAGCCCGCAGCAGATTCCCAGCAGCCGGGGCAGCCGGGGCAGCAGGCCCATCACCTCTTCCAGATTGATCCGGCGGCCCGCCAGCTCGATGCCGGTTTTCACCAGCATATCCCGAAACAGCACCGCGCTGTCCGCCACGGCCCGCTCCGCCTTGCCGACCACCGCGTAGATGGCGTTATTCACCGTCAAGGGATTCATGCCGGCGATCCAGGCTTCATCCGCCCGGAGGGCTTCCTCCGCCCCCTCCAGATGGAAGGCGGGCCGGGCCTCCAGCTTTCCGGAGACAACCGCCCCGGTCCACCAGCGGACCACCGACTCATTCAGCTTTTCCACGTCCTCCCGGGTCACCAGGGCCTTCAGCGTCTCCGGCGCCAGGCCGTATTCCTCCGCGATAGCCCCCAGCTTTTCTTCGATCCGGGCCATCTGCAGATCCATCGCGTCCTGGGCCAGGGCGCTCCTCAGATGGATCTCCGGATCCGTCAGCAGCCGCAGGCCGCCCGCGGTCAGGACCGTCAGCGCCAGAAGCCCCGTCAGCAGCAGCGCGAAAACCGCGCTCAGCATCCGGGCTCCCCGGCCGGGCAGGTTTCTCCTCTTTCCGTCCTTCATCGGGTCACCCCCAGTTTCACCGCCAGCTGAATCAGGCTCCGCAGGGTGTCTCCGTATCGGAAAAGCACCGCCCAGACCCCCGCGGCGATGGGCAGGGCCAGCAGCACCGGCGTCCACCAGTATCCGCGTCCCGTTCTATTTTTCACTTTTTCTCGTCCGCTCCCTTCTTCTGTGGCGTTTCTGCTGGGTGTCGTCCCGGATGGGCGCCTCGCCCCGCAGCTCAAGCAGCCGGTCTCTCAGCTGGGCTGCCCGCTCGAATTCCAGGTTCCTGGCCGCCCCCAGCATCTCCTCCTCCAGCTGGCGGGCCAGGGCTTCCACCTCTTCCTCCGTCAGCGGCGCGGAGGAGGTTTCCTCCACCTTCCGCGTAATCTCCAGCACGTTCCGTATGGCTGACCGCACCGTCTCCGGCGTGATCCCGTGGGCCTCGTTATAGGCCTCCT
>CAZMFY010000105.1:2803-8305 GCA_964565635.1 uncultured Oscillospiraceae bacterium | reverse complement strand
CCTCATAAAACCGCAGCAGGTCCGTCTTCCGCTCCGAGGTAATGAATCCGTGCCAGTAAAGCCACAGATCCGGCCCGCAGACCACCGTCCGCCCGGCAATGCTCAGCACCGGGTTCAGATGCTGGGTTCCCGTCAGAAACACCGCGTCCTCCTCCGTATTGTCCCGGACAAATTCCCCGGCCTCCACCGCCGCCGCGCTGAAGGCCTGATAGTCGGAAACGCACTCCCTCGCGATGGTCAGCCCCGGGCTCAGAAAGATCACCGCCGCCGCCCCGGCCGCCATAATCCGGCGCCCCGGCAGCCCCTTCAGCATCCGCCACACCTTCGCGCACCAGTTGCTGACGATCATGCAGCCCATCATCCAGGCCAGATACAGCAGCTTGTTGTTGTCATATTCATTGGGCTGAAAGCGGATCAGCTCCGCCGCCAGCACGATCAGGATCATGCCGCTGAAGAGCCTCCGCTGCTTCGGATCCCGGTCAAAGGCGGCCATCAGCAGCATCAGGAAGGGCAGCCCGATGTTCTTCACATAGAACCAGAGGTAGAAATCCCGCATGCCTTCCCCGCCGGGATTGTTGACCCAGTTGAACTGGAAGGCCAGGAAGCCCAAACTGTTTCCTCCCTCCTGAAAGGTCTGCCGGAATGTAAAGGCAAACAGCTGCGGAATGGAAAGGGCCGCCGCGATCCCGCCGTAAAGCAGGTACCGCAGGAAGATTTCTTTCCGCGCTCCCTTTCCGTGAATCAGATCGTATCCCATGACCCCCAGGGAGCTGAGCGCCAGGGCCAGGAAGGTGTGGGTATGAATCAGGGGCAGCAGCCCCGCCCAGATTCCCAGCAGCAGGGTTCCCCGGAAAAGCGGACCTTTCTCCCGTCCGCCCGGCCGGAAAACCGTCTCCAACAGGTAGAAGCAGGGAATCCCCATGGCCCATCCGCCCAGCAGCGTCCGCTGGGGAATCATCAGATCGCAGATGACGTTGCTCCATCGCAGGTTGTTGGGCTCCGGCTGATTGTTGGGCGTTTTGTAATATCCCGTCATGATCGCCCGGATCCGGTCCAGCACCCTCAGCCCGCCGCTGCCGCTAAAGCCCGCAGCCTGGTCAAAGTCGTACAGGAAGCCCAGCCCTCCGTTGAAAAAGAACAGGGCGGCCGCCAGCAGCACGGTCTTTTTTCCGATGGTCATCTCCCGCCCGAGGATCATAACCCCCATGTAGCACAGGAGCATCATGAAGGTTCCCGGAATGATTGTCGCCGCCTGCAGGCTGCACCCCATCAGATAGAAGGAGGAGCTCAGGCTGTCCGCCAGGAAGGGGTAGCTCAGCCGCTGCCCCGGATAGAAGGGATAATCCGCCGGAAACCGCTTTCCCACAAGCCCCGTGATGAAGCTCAGATGCATGGGCAGGTCTCCGTAGGTGCTCTGCCCCACGTTCCAGTTGCCAAATTCGTCGATCCGCATCACGTGGGTATACTGCAGGTATCCCCCCAGGACCGTCAGGGGCAGCACGAACAGCAGCATCCGCCTCAGCATGCCTGTTTCCGCCTTGTCCCAGGGCTTCGCGGGGCCTTCCTCCCGTCCCACATGGCAGATGCCCGCCGTCAGCAGGCCCAGCCCCAGGGCGGCCCAGTGTGCCTCTTTGTCAAATTGCCAGAGGAAGGCAAACAGGGCCGGAAACAACATTTCATCCAGCAGCACCATGCTCATCCCCAGCCAGATCCGGTCCAGCGGCCTTCTTCCGGGCAGCAGCCATCGGACGCTGAGGATGCCCAGCGCCTGAAAGCACAGAAAATAAGCGATTGCAGCCAACATCCCGATTCTCTACTCCAGTCCTTCCGCGATCTCCATCAGCCGTCTCATCCGGTGGTTTACCGCGCTTTTGCTCAGGGGCGGATCCATGCTCTCTCCCAGCTCCGTCAGGCTCATATCCGGATTCTCCATCCGCTGCCTGGCGATTTCCCGTAGCGCCGGAGGCAGGGTAAAGAGCCCCTGCTTCAGGTGAATGTTCCGGCAGGCCTCCGCCTGCTTCTGCGCCGCGTCCAGCATCCGTTCGCTGTTGTGCTCGTCGCAGTTGGCGGCCCGGTTGGCCCGAATGCGGATCTGCTTCCCCACGCGGATATTCTCCATCTTCAGCACGCTCCGGCCCGCTCCCATGGCCGCCAGCGTTTCGGCGATCTGGTCCGCGTTCTTCAGATATACCACCTGCTCGCCCTTTCGGGTATAGCTCCTGTAGGGCATTCCGCCCTTCTCCAGCAGCCGTCCCAGGGTGGCCGCCATCCGCTCGTCCCCGGTGCGCCATTCCAGGTGATATCCCTTCTCCGGGCTGCTCATGGTCCCGGCCCCCAGAAAAGCGCCCCGCAGGTACGCCTTCCGGCAGCATTGCCGTGTCAGCGGGTGACGGGGCACCATCCGCTTCAGGGAGATGTGTCCCTCCTCGTCGGTTTCCATCATGTGAAGCGCGGTCAGCAGCGCCCGGCTGTCCGCCTCGTTCAGGCTCAGTACCCAGGTCCGCATCCCGCCCAGCTTCTTCGTCTGGGTATAGTGCATGACCGGGTTCAGCTTCATCCGGGTTTTCAGGAGCATCACCAGCCTCCTGGCCGCGCCGATATTCTCCATCCGGTATTGCACCGTGATCACCCCGCCGCCCCGGAAGGACAGGTGCCCGGAGGTCTGCGTCATGGCGCCGATTTCGCTCAGCTGGCAGCAGGGCTTTCCCAGCGGGAGCCGCACCAGCTCTTCCTTGACCTGCCCGGCAAAGCTGGGCCCCTCTTCCTTCTTCCGCATCCGTCCGTCCTTCCCGGTCTTCTCCCGTCCCCTTGCATCGATCTCAGCTTCGCCCGGCTCGTCCCGCCCCTGCCGGCCGGGACCCCCGCCGGTCAAATGCGCCGCTTATCCTTCCTCAATGCCCATGGTCCATCGGGCCTGCTCCAGCTGCAGATCCCGATGGCTGACCTCCGCCGTCAGCCCTTCCTCCCGCAGAAAGGCTCCCACCGCCTCCGCGATGGCCACGGAGCGATGCGCGCCGCCGGTGCATCCTACGGCGATCACCAGCCGGTGCTTTCCCTCCTCCTGATAGTGAGGAATCAGGAACCGGAGCATCTCCTTCCATTTCTCCATGAATTCTCCGGTCACGGGATTGTTCATCACATAGTCCCGCACGTCCGCGTCCAGCCCGCAGTGCTGCCGAAGCTCCTCGATATAGAAGGGGTTCGGCAGAAAGCGCACGTCCAGCACCAGGTCCGCCTGCCGGGGCAGCCCCCGCTTGAATCCGAAGCTCATGACCTCCGCCCGCATCCCCGGCGCGTCCTCGTTCAGGTTCTTCAGGCTTTTCCGCAGCTGGGAAATCAGCGTCCGGGGGCGCATCCCCGTGGTATCGATCACATAGTTGGCGGCCTCCCGCAGGGGCTGCAGCCGCACCCTTTCCTCCGAGATGGCCTCCGTCAGCGTCAGCCCCTCCTGGCTCAGGGGATGATCCCGCCGGCTCTCCTTGTATCGGTCCAGCAGCGTTTCATCGCTGGCTTCCATAAAGATAATATCAATCCTATGGCCCATCTTTCGAAGTTCCCGGATCATTCCGGCCACCGCGTCCGGATCAAAAAACTCTCCGCTGCGCACGTCCATGGCGATGGTCACGGAATGCTGGCGGATCGGCGTGGTGGAAAAGACCTCCAGCAGCTTGGGCAGCATCATGGGGGGAATGTTATCCATGCAGAAGCTGCCCTGGTCCTCCAGAAACCGGACGCAGGCCGTCTTCCCCGCGCCGCTCTGCCCGGTCACGATTAAATACCTCATGCCGACCTTCCCTTCTCTTCGTCCTCAGTCGTCCAGTTCCGCCGGCGCCTCTTCCCCGAGGATCCGAATCTCCGGCTCCAGCCGGATGCCCGTCTTTTCCAGCACGATCCGCTGAACCTCCCGCACCAGCTTCAGATAGTCCGCGGCGCTGTCCCCCTGGTTCACCAGGAACCCCGCGTGCTTTTCGCTGACGGAGGCGCCGCCCACCGCAAATCCCTTCAGCCCGCACTGGTCAATCAGCGCCGCCGCGTATCCGCCCTGGGGCCGCTTGAAGGTGCTGCCTGCGCTGGGCAGATCCAGGGGCTGCTTTTCCGCCCGCTGCCGGTTCAGTCTGGCCATGGTTTCCCGAATCTCCTCCGGGTTCCCCGGGGTCAGTTCAAACGTAACCTCCGTCACGATCTCTTCCCGGCCCTGCAGCCCGCTGTGCCGATATCCGAAATCCAGCTGTTCCCGGGTCCAGATGGAAACGGCGCCAGACCGGTCCATGATCCGCGCAGCCCGGACCACCTGGCTCATCTCTCCGCCGTAGGCGCCGGCGTTCATCACCGTGCCGCCCCCAACGGTACCAGGAATCCCAGAGGCAAATTCAAGCCCCGTCAGCCCGGCTTCCAGGGCCGCCCCGGCCGCGGTTCCCATCATGACCCCGCAGCCGGCCATGATCCGATTGCCTTCCCGCCGAAGGCTCCGCAGCCCCCGGGTCCGGATCACCGCGCCCCGGATGCCGCCGTCCAGCACCAGCAGATTGCTGCCCTGGCCGATCACCGTCACCGGCAGCCCCGCCTCCCGGGCTTCCGCCAGGCATCCCGCCAGCTCCTCCTCCGTCTCCGGCGTCACCAGCCAGTCGGCCGGTCCCCCCAGCCGCAGCGTCGTATGGTTCCGCATCGGCGCGTGCCTGATCGCCTGATATCTCTCGAACATCTTCTTTCCCTCTTTTTCCCCGGTTCTCCCGCCGAAGCCCTTCGCGGTCCGAATGACGCAAAAACCGCTCCTCGAACCGAAGAGCGGCTTAAAAACAGCCTCGTGATTATTTGATCAGCAGCATCAGCAGGCTCAGGACCACGAAAACGCCGGCGGCGATCTTCGTTCCCAGAGCCAGGCGGGCTTCCATGGTCTTCGCCTTGCTCTTGCTGAAATAGCTGTCATTGGAGCGGCCGGACAGAGCGCCCAGACCGTCGTCATTGCTGCTCTGCATCAGCACCGTCACGATCATGAACAGCGCGTCAATAATCAACAGGATGGAAAGAAAAACACTCATCAGAATCAAACCTCCTCGTCGTTAGCCAAGACAGTTTAACACACCGCACTATAAAATGCAAGCGGTAATTCATAGAAAAAAGCTTGCGAAGGCAGCCTTCCCGCGGTAAGATGATCCCGTGAAAAGAAAGGAGTCGGTCGCATGACGGAACGGCTGTATTACGAGGACGCGTACCTGTGGGAATTTGAGGGCACGGTGGTCAGCGCCCGGGAGGATCAGGAAGGAATCTGGCTGGCCCTGGACCGCTCCGCCTTCTATCCCACCTCCGGCGGCCAGCCCTTTGATACGGGCCTGATCCGCTTCGATGGCGGAGAAGCCCGGGTCACCGATGTGCAGGTCGACCGGGAGGGCGTCGTCTGGCATCGGACCGACCGGTCCCTTCCCGCGGGCACGGCGGTCCGCGGGTTCATCGACGGAGACCGCCGCCTGGATGATATGGAGCAGCAGGGCGGGGAGCATATGC
>CAZMFY010000105.1:0-2793 GCA_964565635.1 uncultured Oscillospiraceae bacterium | reverse complement strand
TGTGACGAATGTAGAAGCGGACAGTGAAGGTGTCGTATGGCATCAGGTGGATCAGCCGATTCCCGCTGGTACAAGGATTATCGGCCGCATTGACGAAATCCGGCGAACAGATCATATGGAGCAGCACGGCGGGGAGCATATGCTGGCCGGCGCCATCTGGGAAAAGCTGGGCGGCACCACCATCGGGCTCCATCTGGGGGCCGCGGACAGCACCATCGACGTTTCCATGCCGGATGGCCGAACCCATCTCTCGGAGGAGGAGCTCCTGCTGCTGGAAGAAACGGTCAACCGGCGCATCCGGGAGGACGCGCCGATCCGCTGCTGGTTTCCGTCGGCCGAGGAGCTGGAAACCCTGCCCCTTCGGAAGCCGCCTACGGTCAGGGAGCATGTGCGGATCGTCGCCATGGGCGATTTTGAAATGGTGGCCTGCGGCGGAACCCATCCCGCCTCCACCGGCCGCATCGGGCTTTTGAAAATCCTGGGGACCGTCCCCAGCAAGGGAAAAATCCGCATCAGCTTCGTCTGCGGCGGCCGGGCGGAAAAATGCTTCCGGGAAACCCTGCGCAGCGCCAGAAAAGCCGGGAACGTTCTTTCCTGCCCGGTGGAAAAGCTGGCCAGCGCCGCCGGAGAGCTGAAGGCCCGGCTGGCCGATGCGGAACGAAGGCTGAATCGGTTCGAAACGGAAAAGCTGCTCCAGGCCTTCCGGGAAAATGAGGATACGGAATCCCTGAAGGGCATCACCCTCTGCCTGGCCTGTCTGGAGGAAGCGGACGCCCGGCCCGCGGCGGAAGCGGTGAGCCGGTATATCACGGAGGACGGCAGGGCCCTGCTGCTGTGCCTGGGCGAGCGGCTCACCTTCGCCCGCAGCCGGGATGTGGAGATCGATATGAATGAGCTGATCAGGCGTGTCGCCCGGGGCGGCGGCCGGCCGGATCTGGCCAGCGGCGCAGGCATTCCCCAGTGTGCCCAGGTGGCGAAGAAGATTCTGATGACGGAAGGGAAAGGAAAATCATGGCGGAAGAAGATCTGATCCGGATTCGGTGGCATGTGGACCGCACCGTGGAGCCCTGCCGGTATATGCTGATCAGCCAGCATCCGGATTATCCGGATCTGCAGGTCAGCCTGGGCAGCGACGAGGTGACCGAGCGAGTGGCCAAGGCCCGGCTGATGGAAATGATGTATGCCCTGGGGGCGGAACGGGGAATCCCCGGAAAGCGGCTGCGCTTCAAGGTCAACGGCGTGGACGACTGATCCCCGGAAGCGGCCGCATCGCCCGGCCGGCAGCATCGTCGGATCGTTTCCCCCAATTCCAGCCGCGAAGCCGGTCAAAAGCTTCGGGAGATGGCTTTTCCGGCGCCAAAATGCGCCCGGTGGCGCCTGTTTCGGTGCGAAATCCCCCAAAAATAGACAGATTGGTTTTCAGTGCGACAGATCATAGATTGACAATTATGCCTTTGTGGTGTACTTTGTATCCAGAGAACAGCGAAAGTACATTCCTACTGTTTTGAAAGGAGCAGTACCCATGTCATTAACCTTCCAGCCGCCTATGGAGAGCCGCCCCATCCGGGATTTGGCCTATGAGGCGCTGAAAAAAGCAATCATTACCGGGGAAATCCCCGCCGGCGAAAGAATCGTAGAAACCGATTATGCCGATCGTCTGCATATCTCCCGGACCCCCCTGCGGGAAGCCCTGCGGAAGCTGGAGCGGGACGGGCTGGTGGAATATGTGATGCGCCGCGGCGTCATCGTCCGGGCCTTTACCATTGATGACGTCCGGGAAATCTATACCATCCGGAATTCCCTGGAAATGCTGACGCTCCCCGCCATCGTGGAGAAAGCGACGGCGGAGGATATCGCCTCCCTGCGGGAGAAGCTTGCCGTCATGGACCGCGTGCAGGAGAAGGACGATGTGGAGGGGCTCAGTCCCCTGGCCCGGGATTTTCACTGGCAGCTGACCTGTATCTGCGGCCAGAAGCGGATCCTCCGGGTCATCGAAGGGCAGGATGAATATATCCGGCGCTTTTCCGCCATGGCCATCCGGCAGGAAAACCGCCGCTCCGCGGCCCATGAGGAGCATCACCGCCTGGTGGATTATGTGGAGGCCCGGGATCTGGACCGGTTCACGGATCTGACCAGGAAGCATATCGAACGCAGCATGGAAAACTGCCTGGCCGCCCTGGCGGCCCAGAAGCAGAACAGGGACCTGTGATCCGGAAGTCTACTTTCCGCCGCTGCAATCAATCCTTTCTTCGGAGAAATTGATGATGATCATACCGGAAACCGTTCGTTCCCTGCTTTCCCGGCTCCGGGCTGCCGGCTTTACCGCGTATGCGGTCGGCGGCTGCGTCCGGGATTCTCTTTTGGGCCTGTCCCCAAAGGACTGGGATCTCTGTACCTCCGCCCTTCCGGAGGAAATGAAACAGGTTTTCGCCGGGGAGCGCCTGGTGGAAACCGGGCTGAAACACGGAACCCTGACGGTGGTTCTGGATCATGTGCCCTATGAAATCACCACCTATCGGGTGGACGGCGCCTATACGGACCATCGTCATCCCGACGCGGTCTCCTTTGTGGACCATATCGATCTGGATCTGTCCCGCCGGGATTTTACGGTGAACGCCATGGCCTGCGGTCCGGAAGGAGAAGTGCTGGATCTCTTCGGCGGCCGGCAGGATCTGTCCGCCCGGGTCATCCGCTGCGTCGGCGATCCGGCCCTGCGCTTCCGGGAGGATGCCCTGCGGATCCTCCGGGCCCTGCGCTTCGCTTCCGTGCTGGATTTTACCATCGCCCCGGAAA
>CAZMFY010000104.1:0-8413 GCA_964565635.1 uncultured Oscillospiraceae bacterium | reverse complement strand
TGTGCAGGAAGGCGTAAAGAATCCCGAAAGAAACAGACGGGCGAATCCGAACGATAAAAAACGCAAGCCGGAACGTGCCGGTGAGAATAACAGCAACAGAGAATCCGGCCCCTCGGATCATGCGGAAAAAAAGGCAAAAGGAGAGGGCAGGAAAAATCCGGTCAAAGGGAATAAACGTTCCGCAGTTTCTCAAAGCGAGAAACAGGAGGAAAAAGCGAATGAATCCCGTGTCTATGGAAAGCCCGTTCGGCGGGAAAACCCGGATCGCGTGAAGGCGGAAAGCGAACAAGCAAAGAGTTCATACGAAGCAGCTGCTGACCCGATGAAAAAAGAGGCCGGGGAACAAGGTGCAATCAGCCGAAGCGAGCCGGCTGCTCCTTCCGCAAAGGGACAGGAAAAAAAGCAGAATACAAAATCCAGCGGATGGGCGGATGCGCTTGAAAAAGCGATGCAGGCTGCAGAGCAATGACGGCGCGGGCTGGAAAATTCGATTGATTGCCTTGAAAAGATGACCATAATTGACAGGCTCAAGAAAATCCATATTGATTTTTTCCATAAAAAGGTATAGAATGAATCAACGCCCGGAACGGGCGAAGAAGAATGGAGGGTTTTTCTATGGCATATCAGATTTCTGATGAGTGCATCTCCTGCGGCGCCTGTGCTGCGGAATGCCCTGTGAGCGCAATTTCTGAAGGCGACACCAAGTATGTGATCGATCCGGAAGTTTGCATCGAGTGCGGTGCCTGCGCCGAAACGTGCCCCGTTGGAGCGCCCGCTCAGGCCTGATTGACCTAAAAAAGCCCGGCATATGCGGTGCCGGGCTTTTTGTTTTTCCGTTCATTCTTCGAAATAAAGCATTCAGCGATATCATTTTCTTGCCGGAATCCTTCAGACGACTCAAATATAGAACGGGCATATATCTAGGCTGCGATTCAGACAACCGTGAATGATTGCGGATGATCATCAAAGCAGGAATCATCCAAGGGATGAAGAATAACAACAAAGAAGCATGCAGATTCTGCAACGGAGGTTGATTGACCGGATGGTAACCTATAAAAAAATAAAACAGCGCGTGTACGAGATTCTTTGTAAGGGAGATGAAGGAGACAAGGCCAGCAGGATTGTAGACTGGACGATTGTCCTCCTTGTTCTGCTGACCGCCGCTACGGTTATACTGGAATCCTTTCCGGATATTGCGCAGCGCTATTCCGGGATCTTCCATGGCCTGGAGGTCATCATTATCACAACGTTTACCATTGAATACCTGCTCAGGGTCTGGACGGCGGATCTGCTTTATCCGGAAGAGAAATATCCAAGGCTGAAATATGTTACATCCTTTATGGCGATGATTGACCTGATGGCTGTTTTGCCTTTCTGGCTTCCGTTTATTTCGGCGGATTTGAGGGCGCTTCATCTGCTCAGAATTTTTCATCTGCTTCAATTGCTGAGCGTTTTTAAACTGGGCAGATATTTCGAGGCCTTTGAGATGATCCTCCGTGTAATCAGAAAGACGAAAGCACAGCTGGTCATGTATTTGTTCATTCTGTGTTTTTTAGTTGTTTTTTCTGCAATTTTACTGTATACAGTAGAGAATCCGAAGCAGCCTGAAATTCATCCCAACGTAATCGCTTCTCTGAGCTGGACACTTGCTGTTTTGACGACAGACGGAAGCAGCCTTGTACAGCCCGTCACAGGGTGGGGAAAGCTGATCGGGAGCATCCTGAGCGTTGCGGGGGTTTTCAGCATCGCAATTCCTTCCGGGATCCTTGCGGCCGGCTTTATGACGGAAACGGCCCGCAATCGGGAAGCGGGTGAAGACGATCAAACACTTGAAACGGAAATAAAAGCGCTCCGGGAAAAGCTGGATCTTGCGATCCGGGAGAGGGATGATTTACAAAAACGGGTGGAGGATTATCGCATCATCAACGCGTCTCAGATGCAGATCATTCAATCTCTTTCCCGCCAGTCAGGCCTTGTACCCAATGCAACCGACCATGAAGAACAAAATGAAAGGATGGAATAAAACGAAATGATTTATGATGCTGCTGTGATTGGCACCGGTCCTGCGGGCGTTTCTGCCGCACTTACGCTTGCGGCTAATAACAAGTCCTTTCTGCTGATCGGAAGCTCGAACCTGTCGGATAAAGTAGGTAAGGCGGAGAGAATTACCAACTATCCCGGGCTTTCCCTTGTGTCCGGCGCGGAAATGAACGCTGCCTTTAAGAAACAACTGGATGATTTAAACATTGGAATCACCGAAAAAATGGTAACGAGTATCATCGATATGGGCGACCGATGGGCGCTTATGGCCGGAAGTGATTTTTTTGAAGCGAAATCCGTTATTCTTACAACCGGCGTCATTGCGACAGGAACGCTTCCCGGTGAAACGGAGCTGGTCGGAAGAGGCGTAAGCTATTGCGCTACCTGCGACGGAAACATCTATAAAGGAAAAACCATTGCCGTGATATGCAATGCAAAACGATTTGAGCATGAAGTGCGTTTTCTTGCGGACATCGCTGCGAAGGTGTATTATTTTCCAACCTATTCCAATCCGGAAATCAGCGGAAACAATGTGGAAGTCATGCAATCCCGAGCAGTTGGGATGAACAGCGACGGGAAACGGCTGAAATCACTGACGCTGAAAGATGGATCAGAGCTGGAAGTGAACGGTGTGTTCTGCCTTCGGGACAGCGTTTCTCTGAATACGCTGCTTCCCGGTTTGGCTACGGAAAACGGGCATATTGCCGTAGATCGGGGAATGCATACCTCGCTACGGGGATGCTTTGCGGCAGGCGACTGCACGGGAAGACCGTATCAGTATGTGAAAGCCGCCGGGGAAGGAAACATCGCTGCCCACAGCGCCATTGCGTATCTGGCGGAGCTTAAGTAAAAGCAGAAGGAAAGCGCAGGGAGAAAAAGGGAGAAAAAAGCGGGAGAAAAAAAGAAAAAAATCAGTAAAAAAATGCTTGACAAGCTCAAAAGATTGAGTATAATGTGTACTGTTCGCTTGCGAGAGCGATGAGCACCATTAGCTCAGTTGGTAGAGCACCTGACTCTTAATCAGGGTGTCTAGGGTTCGAGTCCCTAATGGTGTACAGAAGAGGCCTTGTAAATCAAGGCCTCTTGTTTTTTATGCTTCGCGAAAATCTGTGTAAAATGGTGAAAAATTTTGTTCTACTACCGACACTACTACCGACATTTTTTGGCTGAGGTGCTGAGCAGCCTGTCCGGATCTGCCCTGATGCGGAAGACGGACCACGGGGAATGTGCAAAAACGACCAATGATAAACGGTGCGATACCTGGCGCAGCGATGCCTTCGTGAAGAGAAATTTTCAACAATATGACAAATTTGAGTTGACTTATTAATAAAATCGTAATAATATTTAGGGTGGAATGTGGTTTGGAAGGAGGAAGCGGCTTGAAAAAGTGGAAAACAGCAGTCCTGCTGTTCATCATGATCTGTATGCTTCCTCTTATGGGCGCAATCGCTTGGACCGGCACAGTTACGGCTACCTCGCTGAATATGCGGAAACAGGCTTCCTCAGACAGTAAAGTGATTAAAAGCCTGAAAGAAGGAACGACTGTTGAAGTTAAATCCACGACCGGCAGCTGGTATAAGATCAAAGTCGGAAATACAACAGGATACGTATCCAAGAAATATATTAAAAAAGGCTCTTCGTCCAAGAGCGACACTTCCTCGAACAGCAACAGCCAGTCAAGCGATGGTACATGCTCCGTAGGAGATAATGGCATAGCCGTAAAATCGATCCAGGAGAAGCTGAAGCAGTTAGGCTATTACTCAGGGAAGATTGATGGGGATTATGGTTCCGGAACAAAAAAGGCCGTAAAAGCCTTTCAGAAGGCCAAAGGACTGAAGCAGACTGGCAATGTAAACAGTACAACCTTAAAAAAGATTAACGACGCTATGTCATCGTCTTCCACCTCATCGTCTTCTTCCGAAACATCAAGCGGTGACGGGAAGACCTGTAAACCCGGGGATAAAGGCGAAGCGGTGAAAGCGGTTCAGAAAAAGCTGAAAAGCCTCGGGTATTATTCCGGCTCAATTGACGGAGATTACGGAAACGGCACAAAGTCCGCCGTGAAAGCTTTCCAAAAGGCGAATGGTTTGACCGCAAACGGTACCGCAAACAGCAAGACCATTTCTAAACTGAACAGCAGCAGCGCAAAAAGTGCCGGCGGCGGCGGCAGCGGCAGTACTTCAACCGAATCATTGAACTGGTTTAAGCATCCGAATACAATTCCTCATCATGCCACTTTCCAGGTCAAGGATATAAAGACAGGGAAAATATTCAAAGTGAAAAGATGGACAGGCTATAACCATGCGGACTGTGAGCCTGCCACCGCAAAAGATACTTCGATTATGAAGAGTATATACGGGCATTGGAGCTGGAAACGGCGGGCGATTCTGGTGAAATACGACGGACATGTATATGCGGCGTCCATGAACGGATATCCTCACGGAACGCAAACGATTAAAAACAATAATTTCCCAGGACATTTTTGTATTCATTTTACCGGAAGTAAAACGCACGGGACCAAAAAAGTGGATTCTGCACACCAGAACTGCGTAAAAACCGCGCTGAAGCATGAATGGTGAAGACAGGCGCTGCATTTTCTGAGCAGCGCTTTTTTGTATCACTTTCTGACTGAAATAAAAATATTCATCCAGGAAACATACAGCCTGTGCACGGAAAAGGTGAAACGTCCTATGATCCGCGCGCGGAAAAGCTTTTCAAGGAGAACAACTTCTGATATAATACGGCAGGTATTAGGATGGCGGAAAGGTTGAGGCAGCAATGACGCAAAATACAGACCTGACGGGAATATCATCCTGCCGCAATCGGCTGCTGTGTTTTGAAGAAGCGGAAAGGCTGAATCCGCTTCAGCTGGCATATATGGGTGACTCGGTTTGGGAAACGGTTGTTCGAACGCGGCTGATTCTTCAGAAACGAAACCCGCGACGGATGCATGAAGAATGTGTAAAAATGGTTAATGCCGCAGCACAGGCCAGGCATATGGCGGTCATTCGAGATTCTTTGGAAGAAAAAGAGCTGTCCATTGCCAACCGAGGCCGGAACACCCATGCAAAGCATCCTGCTCCCAAGCATCAGATTCAGGCGGACTATGCTGAAGCGACAGGGTTTGAATCCTTATTCGGGTATCTGTATATTACGGGGCAGGATGATCGGATCCGAGAACTGGCCGACATCATTTTTGAGCGCTTAACAGAAACAGCAGATGCGGAACCTAAAGACGGGAAAACGGGTAAAGCGTATGGGATTCGGAAAAGGGATATTCGGAAAGGATCCGGGAAAACGGCAGAATAATACGAGAATACGGTAACGATATGCGCGGCCGGGAAAAGAGAGGGTAAGAAAATGCCGGAACGAAAAGCACTGAAGGTAGAGCTGATCAGGCACACTTTAAATCCTGAAGAAACGATTGCGCTTGGAGCGAAACTGTGTTACTCCAAAGCGACAATCGGAGATTTAAAAGAGAAAACAGAGGCAAAGGATCAAAGCACATATATTGAAAAATTGCTGGGAATGGGCCATGAATCCGTTCTGGAGCATGCAACCTTTACCTTTGGAATTGAGGGCGTCAGCCGGGTGCTGCTGGCCCAGATAACCAGGCATCGCCTTGCGAGTTTCTCTGTTCAAAGCCAGCGCTATGTCAGCTATGATCAGGGATTCGGGTACATCCTGCCTCCGCAGATTGAAGCCCTGGGGCCGGAGGCCGTGAGCGAATATGAAAGACAGATGGAAACCATTCAAACCTGGTACAGGGGCTGGCAGGATCAATTGGGCGCTGCCGGGGAAGGAAGTAATGAGGATGCCCGTTTTGTTCTTCCCGGAGCGTGTGAAACTCGGCTCATGATGACGATGAATGTAAGAGAGCTGCGGCATTTTCTGAGTCTTCGAATGTGCAACCGAGCTCAGTGGGAGATCCGGGCGCTGGCGAAAGAGATGCATCGGCTGTGCCTGGAAGTTGCTCCGGCGCTGTTTGCGGACGCCGGTCCCGGATGCCTTCGCGGAAAATGCCCTGAAGGCGCAAAGACCTGCGGCAGAATGGAAGAAGTCCGCCAGGAACGCAAAGCGCTGCTGGCAAGATTAGACATAGACGCATAATGATTGCAGGAAGGATATAAAAATGGCTTATTATCAGAAAGCGCCTCAAAAAAAACGGAAGATTAATTATGCGGAACAAGGCTCATGGAAAGAAGAGGGAAGTGAATATCGAAAAGAATCCCGCAGATCCGATGAAACCCGTGCTGCCGGAAATCGCTTCTCCTCTTCTTCCGGCTCGGGAAAAGACAGCCGCAATCGGATTCAGGAAAATCGCAGCTTCCGCGAAAACAAACATGAATCGCGGAAGAATGACCGCTTTGGCCCGGAACGGAATCAGACGGAAAGAAAGCGTCGAATCGGAGATCCGTCGGACCGCGCTGCCCAGCGTCGATCCAATCCGTATTCCGATGCTTCGGAGATGAACAAAGCGGCCGGATACAAGGATCTGGAATATCAGGATAAAGATCGTTCTTCCGTAAGAGAAACAACAGAAAAGGATTGGATTTTATGCGGACGAAATCCTATCCGGGAAGCGCTGCGAAGCGAGCGGGAAATCGAAAAGCTGCTGGTGCAGAAAGGTGAATTAAGCGGTTCGGCCAGAGAAATCGTTCAGGAAGCAAGAGCCCGCAAGATTATGGTCCAGGAAGTAGACAAGCGAAGGCTGGACGAGATAGCGCTTCATCACCAGGGGCTCATCGCCTTTGCCAGTGAATATCATTACGCAGACGTTGAAGAAATGCTTCAGGCGGCGGCGGAACGCGGAGAAGACCCCTTCCTGATCATTCTGGATGGCGTTACAGACCCGCATAATCTGGGCGCGATTATCAGAACCGCTGAATGTGCGGGAGCGCATGGCGTGATTATTCCTTTACACAGAAGCGTCGGTCTGACCCCCACTGCAGTTAAAGCATCTGCGGGGGCGATTGAACATATGAAAGTTGCCCGCGTGACGAATCTGAACAGGACAATCGAAGATTTAAAACGACAGGGGATATGGATTTATGCGGTAACCATGTCCGGCAAGGATTACGAAAAAGTTGATTTTAAGGGCGGAACCGCCCTGGTTATCGGATCTGAAGGAGAGGGCATCAGCAGGCTGACTGCTGAAAAATGCGATTTAAGCGTCTCCCTCCCCATGAAAGGAAATATCGACAGCCTGAATGCCTCCGTTGCCGCTGGCATTGTCATGTATCGTGTATTACATTGCCGGAAGGATCGATGACCATGTTTTTTCCTGAAGAATATGCTGAAGAGATGGACCAGCTGCAGGCGGGTTCCGGCCAAGAAACAAATCAAATTCCGGAGTATTCGGATGAGGATTCACCGGAAGATTTGCGCGTTCGATACAGGTCCTTAACGGATGAGCAGGTGGCGGAGCTGAGCAGAGAAGGAGATGTGCTGGCAGAAGAATATCTGTTGGATAAATATAAAAATTTCGTTCGAAGCAAAGCGAGAAGCTATTTTCTGATCGGTGCGGATCATGAGGATATTGTTCAGGAAGGGATGATCGGGTTGTATAAAGCGATCCGCGATTTCAGACCCGAAAAGCTCAGTTCATTTCGTGCTTTCGCAGAATTATGCGTGACTCGTCAGATTATTACAGCGATCAAGACCGCAACCCGCCAGAAACATATTCCCTTAAACAGTTACATCAGTCTGAATAAACCGCTTTACGACGAAGAAAGCGAGCGGACTTTGATGGATGTTATCGTGGAAGGGCATGACAGCAATCCGGAGGATATTTTTATTAATCGCGAAAGCCTCGGCAACATAAGTGCGAAAATGAATGAAATTCTCTCGGGACTGGAGCGTGACGTTCTGGAAGCATATCTGGACGGGAAAAGTTATCAGGAGATTGCGGAGCAGCTGGGAAGGCATGCGAAGTCAATCGATAACGCATTGCAGCGCGTAAAAAGAAAACTGGAAAAGTATTTGCAGGAAAAGGAATAATACATTTTCTGCTTTTCGCAGATTAACCGGCTTTCCGTGATTATAAAAATAACGAAAGAAAAGCAATTCTCTCTTGACGAATAAGCGTGTATTTGGTTAAAATAGTACCAGATCGGCAGGCGAATTATCATTCATTGTTTTGTCCTGCTTTGATTTTGTAAGAACAAATTGATTAAGGAGCGTGTGGAACAGTGTTAAGAAAAAAAACATGTGTCGCTATGCTGTTGGCAGGAGGACAGGGCAGCCGGCTTGGGATTCTGACCAAAGAGGTTGCTAAGCCTGCTGTTCCTTATGGCGGAAAGTATCGGATTATCGATTTTCCTCTGAGCAATTGTACAAATAGCGGAATTGATACTGTAGGCGTTCTCACACA
>CAZMFY010000103.1:0-8452 GCA_964565635.1 uncultured Oscillospiraceae bacterium | reverse complement strand
GTCATGAATACCCCCTGGACCTATGTCACCCGGGAATATCCTCAGGACTGGCATCCCGGAGACGAACCCTATTACACCGTAAACAACCCCCGCAATCAGGAGCTCTATGCCCGGTACCGGGACATGGCGGCCGAAAAGGATCCGAAGATCATCTTCGGCGGGCGGCTGGGGCTGTACCGTTATCTGGATATGGACGATACGGTGCGGGCCGCCCTGGATCTCTGCCGGGAGGAGCTCCGCTGACGGCGGAGCAGGCTGCCGGAAAATCATCGAAGCAGCCGCGAAAAATAAAATCGCCCCTTTGCAGGGGGAGAAAATTAGAGTATAATCAATCAAGACGCAGAAGCGCGGCATTATTTTCAGAACACAGCAGGAGGAACGAAAACATGTCAGTGATTGATCGTATCAAGGCACAGGCGAAAACCAACGTAAAGCACATCGTCCTGGCGGAGGGCAGCGAGCCCCGCACGGTGCAGGCCGCGGCCAGAATCGTGGCGGAGGGCCTGGCGAAGATTACGCTGGTCGGCAATCCGGAAGAGATCCGGAAGGTAGCCGCCGAAACGGGAACCGATCTGAAGGATGTGGCCATCGCCGATCCCGCCACCTGGGAAAAGAGCGAAGCCTATGCAGAGAAGCTCTGCAAGCTGCGCCAGAAAAAGGGCATGACCATCGAGCAGGCCAGGGATCTGGTCTATAAGAACACCCTGTATTTTGCCACCATGATGCTGAAGATGGATGACGCGGACGGCATGGTCGCCGGCGCCATCAACTCCACCGGCAACGTACTGCGCCCCGCCCTGCAGATCATCAAGATGGGCCCCGGCATCTCCACCGCCTCCAGCTGCTTCATTATGGAGCTCCCCACGAAGGAATACGGCGACGACGGCGTCATGCTCTTCGGAGACTGCGCAGTGAACATTGAGCCCAACGCCGATGAGCTGGCCGCCATCGCCCTGGCCACCGCGAACACCTGCAGGAGCCTGCTCCGGGCGGAACCCCGGGTAGCAATGCTTTCCTTCTCCACCAAGGGCAGCGCCAAGCATGATACCGTAACCCGCGTGCAGGAAGCCACCGCCAAAGCGAAGGAACTGGCTCCGGATCTGATGCTGGACGGCGAGCTGCAGGCGGATGCGGCCCTGGTGCCGGAAGTGGCCAGTCTGAAGGCGCCCGGTTCCACCGTCGCGGGCAAGAACCCCAACGTCCTGATTTTCCCGAATCTCGGCGCCGGCAACATCGGATACAAGCTGGTTCAGCGGCTGGCGGGCGCCAAGGCCATCGGACCGATCATTCAGGGGCTGGCCAAGCCGGTGAACGATCTGAGCCGGGGCTGCAATGTGGAAGAGATTATCAACACGGTGGCGGCCGTCGCCGTGATCGCCCAGGGCTGATTCCCTGTCTTCCGTATTTTATAACTTTCCGCGAAAAAACGCCGGAGCAACGGTTTTCCGTTCCTCCGGCGTTTTCCTGTGTCTGAATCCGGTCTTCCGCTTTATTTCCCTTCCGCGGAAACCACCGTCATGTCATCAATCTTTCCCCAGGCGCCGGGCCCGTCGCAGCGGACGAAAATGCCGCAGGTCACCTGCTGCCCCGGCTCCACGGAGAAGGCGATCTTCGGCGTGTCCCAGCTGTTCCAGGAGGTAATGGCCGCCGGCGTCCTGCTCACCGTCTCCCCGTTCACCTTCACGTAGCTGTAGATTTCCTGATTCCCCGCATCGCCGCCCATGATGGAAATCATGTATTCGTAGTCTCCGCCCTCCAGGGTCAGATCCTGCTCCAGGGTAAAACGAACCGTCCCGGCCCCGGAAGAATAGAAGTGCCAGTGCCTGTTTCCCGTCAGGGAATCCGCCGTCTTTTCCTCGCAGTACAGCTGATCCGCCCCGGACAGATCCTGGCAGCGCCACATGCTCAGATCCTCCTCCTCAAAGGAAGGATTCCCCGCGTAATTCATCCGGGTCACCTTCACCTGGCAGGAAACGGGTCTTCCGTCCGCAGTACCTTCCAGGGTCAGGATCTTTTCCCGGCTTGTGTCCAGGCCCTCTTCCGGGATCGTCCAGGTCACCGGAACCTCCGCCCGGCTGCCGTCGTTCATGACGGCCCAGACCGTCTCCGGCAGCTGAACCGTCTTTCCCACGTCCGCCGTCACCAGCGCATCCTCCAGCACATCCGCTGCCAGGGGAAGCTCGTTCCCCTCCCGGATCAGCCGGAACACCTTCAGGCTTTCCAGCGCTTTTCCTTCCGCGTCAAAGAAGGTCTGATTGTCCACGGCGGAACCGCCGTAGTATTTTCCCGCGTCCTTCGGATCATATTCCTTCGCAAAGCTGGACGCCCAGCCGCTTCCGTACCTTTCCCACTTCTCCTGATTTTTCTCCCAGGATTCGGTGCCCACGCTGATCCAGGCGCCCTCCCAGTAGCAGATGCCCAGGCCGCCGGCTTCCTTCACCGTGTCCGCCACCGCCCGGACCGCGTTGGCCTGTCCCTGCTGTGTGATGGCATACGGCTTTGCGTAGACGCCGCCCTCCCCGATGGTGTTTCCGAAGAAGTCCGAATCCGCCAGCGTCCAGGCATAGCTGGTCTCCGCCACCATCACGTCCTTCCCGTAGGTCTCCCGGATGGTCCGCATCACATGGGAAAGGTTGTCCAGGGAGCCGTGCCACCAGGGATAATAGCTGATTCCCAGCACGTCATAGTCCAGCTCATAGTATTTCAGCTTCGAAACCCAGTTCAGGAAGGTTTCGGTGTTTTCCGGGTTGGCAAAATGGATGACGGATTTCACCGTCGGATCAAAATCCCGCACGGCCCGGCAGCCCGCCTTCATCAGGTGCCAGACGATGTTCATCCAGATCTTTTCTCCGCAGAAGAGCCCGTTGGTTTCATTGCCGATCTGCACCATGGCCACCTGGGCTCCCCGCTCCCGAAGGGTGTTCAGGCTCTCCAGCGTATAGGCATACAGCGCCTCCGCCTTTTCCTCCACCTCCATTCCCTTCCAGGCCTTGGGCACCATCTGCTTGCCCGGGTCCGCCCAGAAATCGGAATAGTGGAAGTCCACCATCAGCTTCATCCCGTGTTCCGCCGCCCTGCGGCCGATCTCCGCCGCCGCGGCCAGGTCGTTATTCCCGCCGCCGTAGCCGTTTCCCCCGGCGTCATAGGGATCATTCCATACCCGGACCCGGATCAGGTTGATGCCGGCATCCGCCAGGATCCCGAAGAGATCCTGCACCTCTCCCGCCGCGTTCCGATAAACGACGCCGCTTTTCTCCAGGGCGATGACGCTGGACACATCCATGCCCAGGATAAAATCATCGGGAAGATCTTCAATTTTTTTGACGTAAAGGGTGCTGCGGAGCGCTTCCTCCGCCTGTGCGGGCAGGCCGCCCGCGGCGCTTATCATGATCATCGTCACCAGCCAGCAGATGATTCTTTTCATCGTCCTTTTCCTCCGTACATCCCGCCCCGGCAAGGTCTGATCCCGGGCCGGGTCAGCGCTGGATCTCCTCAATCATTTCCAGCACTCTCCGGGTACCGTCCGCCGGCGGGGCGTCCCGCAGGGCCTGCTCCAGCCGATCCCGGTCCTTCCAGGTATCCAGAATGGCCGTCTTCAGAGTTTCCGGCGTCATATCCTCCTGCATCAGCACATGGCAGAGCCCCCGTTTCTCCAGGCTCCGGGCGTTCAGAATCTGGTCTCCCCGGCTGGCTCCTTTCGGATAAGGAATCAGCAGCATAGGCCGGCCCAGATGCTGGAATTCGCAAAGGGCGTTCGCCCCGGCCCGGCTCAGCACCAGGTCCGTCGCCGCCAGCGCGTCCGGCAGCTCCTCGTCCAGAAACTCCATCTGGACATAGCCTTCCCTGCCCTCCAGAGCCGGGTCAAGGTTCCCCTTCCCGCAGATGTGCGCCACGTCGAAGTCCGGCAGCAGTCCCGGCAGCGCCTCTCTCAGCGCCTGATTGACCCGCTGGGCCCCGGAAGAGCCGCCCATCATCAGCAGCACCGGCTTCCTGCCCTCAAACCCGAACAGCTTCAGCCCCGCCTCCCGGCTTCCCTGAAACAGCTCCGGCCGCAGGGGGGTGCCGGTCATTTCCGCCTTTTTCCCCAGCGCCTCCGCGCATTCCGGAAAGGTGGTGGCAAAGCGTTTCGCAAACGGCCGGCACAGCTTATTGGCCAGCCCCGGGGTCAGATCGCTTTCATGGCACAGCACCGGCACTTTGTGGAGCCAGGCCCCGAATACCACCGGCACCGCCACGAATCCGCCCTTGCTGAAAACCACGTTCGGCCGGATCTTTCCCATCAGCCTGGCGGACTGAAAGGCCCCGGCGATCACCCGGAAGGGATCGGTAAAATTCTGCCAGGAAAAATACCGCCGCAGCTTGCCTCCCTTGACCGCGTGATACACCACCCCCGACACGGAGCGCATTTTCGGCGCTTCCATGCCGTTTTCCGTTCCGATGTAATGAATTTCATATCCGGCCGCCTGCAGATGGGGAATCAGGGCCAGGTGAGGCGTAACATGGCCCAGGGTTCCGCCGCCTGTCAGCACAATTTTCTTCTTCATGGCTCCTGATCTCCTTCCCTCAGTTCGGACATGATCTTCTCCGGCGATGTCTCTCCCCGGCATTCCAGATAAAAGGCGCTGATGCTCCCCGTCATATACAGGGAGAGGGCCAGGGAAGCCAGCATCTGAACCATCAGCGAGGGCACGATGCCGAAAAGCCCTTCACACAGACCGGATACCAGGATCTCCAGCATATACCAGAACAGGAAGCTCATATACAGGCCGAAAAGCTGTCCCTTCTTTCCCTTGGTCAGCTGCCTGCTCTCCCTGGCCGCCCGGATGGGGCCCATTTCCGGCTGATCCGCCATCACCTGATCGCTCAGGGCATACTTCAGGGCGGCCACGGCCCCCAGGATCATGGTCACGATCATCGCGGCGGAATACAGGCTCAGGGTCGTATTCACCGCGTTCAGCTGGGATATTCTGGAGCTGCCGCCGCTGAGCAGCACTGGCAGGCTGGCCAGCAAGAGAAGCGCCGCGCCGGGAAGCATCCACAGGAAGATCCGGAAGAATACGTAGAGCCGGAGGCCGATCGCCTTCAGAAACAGGCGGCCCCGGCAAAAAACGCCCACAACCCCGGGATCCTCCTCCTTCCGCAGCCGTCCCAGCAGCCAGGCCGTCATCCCCAGGATCAGGCAGGGGGTCAGCAGCCAGGCCGCCGCGTTCAGTCCCTGCAGCACCCAGACCCCGGTGCTCTCGCCGATGCTCTGCAGCCCCTGTTCCAGCCTGACCGGATCCAGCGCGGTTCCCTCCGCGTTCAGGGATCTGTAAAGCGTTTCCTGAATTCTGGTCATCAGATCGTTTCCGGTGGACGCGGCGATTCCCTGAACCAGCAGCGTCGGCACGTTCACGATCAGCGCGATCAGCAGTCCCGTCAGCCAGTGATCCTTCAGGGCTTTTCGCGCCTGATATTTCCAGATCGCGTTGAATCCCATCCTTCTTTCACTCCTCCATGATCCTGTTGAAAAGGGGATGCGCGCCGGCGGCGGCATCCCCCTGATTCAATCATTCAGCTCAGTCTTTCAGCGCGTCCAGATCCAGCTTGAAGGCTGCCTCGCTGACCCACTGTTCAACCGTATCGTTATAAGTCTCGTTCTTCTTTGTGGACAGCAGGGAATCCGTCAGGGTTTCCCGGACTTCCTCCAGGTCAATCGCTCCCTCCGTCGCGTCCGCTACATACTTGATAATGTAGTATCCGTAAGCGTCGCCCCGGATCTTTCCGGTCACGTCCCCGATCTTTTCCAGCCCCATGGCCGCCGTCACGAAGGCCTGGTCAAAGCTGGTCATATCCGCGGAAACCGCATAGCCCCGCTCCGCGGTAATGCCGCTCTGCATACCGGGATCCTGGTTCCTGTCCGCCATCAGCGTATCCCAGTCCGCGCCGGCTTCCAGCTCCGCCAGCACGCCGTCCACCGCTTCGTCCAGGTTGGCATAGGCCGCCTCCAGGGCCGCCTTCGAGGCCGCTTCCGCCTCTGTCACCGCCTGTTCCGCGGCGGTCTTTTCCTGATTGGCCGTCTCCAGCTCCGCCGCGGCGGCTTCCTTCTCATCCTTTGAGGCGTCTTCCCGATCCAGGACGGCCTGGGCGGCTTCCGCTTTTTCCGTGGCGGCGTCCAGCTGATCCTGGGCTTCCTCCAGGGCCGCGTCCGCCTCATCCATCTTGGCCTGATCCTCCTCCAGGAATTTGATCAGGATCTGCTTCACAAAGCGGACGCCCGCCGGGGTATAGTACAGGGTGGTTCCGTTGTTGGCCGCGGTGGTCCAGGCGGCGGCGTTGTTTTCGTAGGTCTCCTTCGCGGAAGCCACCCGGCTGTCATATTCCGCCTTCAGCTCCTCCTCGGTCACCGCCACGTCCTTGATGATCGCTTCCCGGACCTTGTCCATAAGGGCCGATTCCCGGGTGGACTCCAGCAGGCTTTCCTTCGTGTATCCCGTGCGCTCCAGCTCGGCTGTGGCCGCGGCGGTCTTTTCCTCATCGCTCAGCTCGCTCTCCGCATAGTTGGCGCTGAGAATGTAGTCCAGATTCTCCTGCCAGCGATCCTCCGCGTCCGTCTGAGCCTTCGCTTCTTCCTCTTCCGTCAGCTGATCCAGGCCCATCTCCGCGGCCTTCTGCTTCACCACCAGCTCCTGCTTCAGGGATTCCACCGCCGCGTCCTGGGCATCCGCGATGTTCTTCGCGTCGGTCACGTCATAGCCATAGCCGTACATGGAGTACAGCATGTTCATATAGTTCAGCTGGGACTGCGTCCGCTCCTGCACCTCCGCCTTGGTCACCACCGCGTCTCCCAGCCGGATAATCTCCTGCGCCGCGTCCACTTCCGGATCCTTCTGCACCAGGGTGCAGCCCGTCAGCATCATAACCAGCGCCAGGACCAGCGCCATAATAGCCTGCTTTTTCATCGAAAAGTCATCCCCTTAGTATAAAGTATAAAAAAACCGGGCATACGCCCGGTATTATAGCAAAGATTCCCCCGCGGAGCAAGAGTTCATCCGATTTTTACGGATCGGCCCGCCGGCCGTCGGAATCCGGGCCGCCTCGTTTCCTGCTCCTCAGGATTTCAGCACCGCCCACAAAACCCGGAAGGCTTCCCGGGCGCTGTTTCTCACATTGGTCAGAAAATCACCGCTGCCCCCCTCGAAGGTATCGCTGATGCACTTCACGGACAGGCAGGGTACGCCGTTCAAGGCGCAGACCCGGGCAATGGCCGCGATCTCCATATCGCAGATCTGGCATCCCAGGGCGTTCAGCTCCCGTTTCATGTCCCGGCTCTCCACAAACTTGTCCCCGCTGGCCACCGCCGTTTCCCGAAGCCCGGGCTCCGCCGCCTTCGCCAGGGCGATCAGCCCCTCGTCCAGCGGAATGAATTCGTCCGGGAACTCCATGTACTGATGGGGCTTGACCGGATCGATGGCGGAGGTATCAAAGTCGTAGTGACACACCTTCCGCACCACGAACAGATCCTCCACCCGCAGGGCCGGATCCAGCGCGCCGGTCACGCCAAAGTTCAGAATCTCCTGACAGCCGTATCCGGTAATCAGCAGCTGGGTTCCCGCCGCCGCGTCGATCTCGCCGCAGCCGGAGCAAAGGGCAATCACTTTCTTCTCCCCCATCGCCGTCCGGTATACGGTCCGTCCCCAGGCTTTTTCCTCCCGGATCTCCGCACCGCTTTCCAGGAATGCCTTCAGCTCGCTCTCAATGGCGATCAGCAGCCCGACTCTCTTCATGAATCTCTTTTCTCCTCATTCCTTTTCTTTTTCCGCCAGGATCTTCTCCGCGCTGACAATCTTCACGCACAGGGCAAACAGCTTGCTGGCCTTCTCCAGCTCCCCGATGGGCGGGAAGGTGGGCGCGATGCGGATGCTGGTATCCTGGGGATCCTTTCCGTAAGGCCAGGTGGCGCCGGCCGGGGTCATGGTCACGCCGGCCTTCTTGCACCGGCTTACGATTTCCTTCGCGCAGCCCGGCAGGCTCTCAAACCCGATAAAGTATCCCCCCAGCGGCCTCGTCCAGGTGCCGATGCCCTTGTCCCCCAGTTCCCTGTCCAGGGTCTCCTCCACCATTTCAAACTTCGGCCGCAGGATCTCCGCGTGCTTCCGCATATGCTCCACCATGCCGTGGATGTCCTTAAAGTACCGCACGTGCCGCAGCTGGTTCACCTTATCGTGTCCGATGGTCTGAATCCGCAGCTGCTTCTTGATGTCGATCATATTGTTGGGGGAGGTCGCCAGCGCCGCGATTCCGCTCCCCGGGAACGTAATCTTGGAGGTGGAGGCGAACTTGTAGACCAGGTCCGGGTTCCCCGCCCGCTTGCATTCCGCCAGAATCTCGATCAGATAATCCTGCCGGTCGTCGTACAGGTGATGCATCCCGTAGGCATTGTCCCAGAAGATCCGGAATTCCTTCTCCGCGG